>JBPEWX010000635.1:0-7745 GCA_052032235.1 Ilumatobacter sp.
GGCACCGTACCAACTGACCGGTCGGCGGACCGAAATGAACGAGTGAGCGCTCCCGAGCGCCTCAGAGCGCTTCGATCTCGACGCGGGTGCCACGGCGATACGTGTTGCCGGGCACCGCCTCTTCGCCGTCGATCGTGATCGAGCGGATCTCACCCTGGCTGTCGCCGAAGACCAGGACGGGTTCGAAGCCGGCCTCGGTGAGCACCTGTGCGGCTTCGTCGTAGTTCGCCGCCGCCGACAGGTCGGGGAAGGTCACGAGGTCGGGGCCTTGGGAGATCACGACCGACACCTCGCTGTCGCGGGGCACCTCGACGCCTTCCTGCGGCGACTGCCGGAGGACGTGACCCGCCGGGAAGTCGTCGCTGAACTCGCGTCCGGACTCGACGTACACCAGTCGGAGCTCGGTGATCTGTGCCTGCGCCTGATCGGCGGGGACGCCCGTGACGTTGGGGACCGAACGTGGTGCCGGACCCTGCGAGACGACGAGTTCGACCACCGTGTCGGGCAGGACGAGCGAACCCGTGGAGAGCGTCGGGTCGCCCGGGACCGACCACGACACGACCGTGCCGGGCGGCACCTCCTCGTCGAAGGCCTCGACGACCTCGACGACGAGTCCGCGTTCGAGCAGACGGTTCGTGGCCTCGGCCAGCGGCACCCCGGTCGAGTCGGGCAACTCTCGCAGCGTCGGGCCCTCGCTGACGACCATCAGGAACGGCTCGCTCTCGGCGAGCGACACCCCGGCCGACGGTGCGGTCCGGATCACCTGTCCGGGCACGTCGATGACGTCGCTGCGCTCGCGTTCGACCGTGAGGTCCCAGCCGTTCGGCGCGATCAGATTGCGGGCTTCGTCCTCGTCGACGCCGACGAGGTCGGGGACCTCGTACTCGGGCGTCTGGAAGATGCGGGTCGCCAGCACACCGAGCACGATCAGGGCGACGGCGACCACGGCGGCGAGCAACAGCTTCCACGGGACGCCGCGCCGCCTCGTGGGCTGCAGCGGTTCGGGCGGCACGGTGGCCGCTGCGGGCATGGTCGTGGTGGGCGGCACCGACGCCTCGTCGGCCGCGATCACGAGCCCGGGTCCCGTCGACGTGGACGGTTCGGGCAGGACGGCGTCGGGGCCACCGTCGAGTTCGGAATCGACCGGCGCGATCAGCAGTTCGCCGTCCGTGGACGCGCCGTCGGCGGCCGCGTCGTCGGCGGGCTGATCGGCGTTCGGTTCGGCGGCGGCGCGATCGTCGACGTCGTCGGCGGCGACGATCTCGGGCATCTCGGGGACGTCGCCCGAACGTGCGGCCGCTGCTCCGGCTGCGGCGGCGCCGGCGACCCCGGCCACGATCGCCGCGCCGGGGTGCCCGTCGTCGACGCCGTCGAGGCGGTCGTCACCGGCATCGGCATCGGCATCGCTCGGTTCGTCGGGGGTCGCCTGGACCACGACCACGGGCGCCTCACCGGTGCGATGCACACCACCGGTGGGGTCGTCGGGGTCGCGCAACTGGTCGGTCGGCGTGTCGAACAGCCCGGTCGACAGGAGCGGCAGCGGCTCCGGACGCGGCAACTTCGACGCCGCCTGCACCAGGCCCTTGCCGAACTCGGCGGCCGTGGAGCGTTCGGCGGCGTCGGGGCGACCGGCGCGTTCGAACACGGCGGCCAGCGGTCCGAGGTCGGCCGACACCGGCATGAGCTTGCCGACCCGTGCGGCCAGCGTGGCGACCGTCGAGTCGGTCTTGAACGGCAACACGCCGGTCACGGCCTCGTGCAACGAGAGGCAGAGGGCATAGACGTCGGCACGGCCGTCGAGCGGCGAGCCGGCGCCCTGTTCGGGCGCGGCGTAGGCCGCCACATGGTTGGGGACGGCTTCGGGCTGCTTCCAGACGACGTCGCCGAGCAGCCTGGCCAGGCCGAAGTCGGCGATCCGGAGACGGCGATCGTCGCCGAAGACCAGCTTCGACGGGGTCAGTTCGGTGTGCACGAACCCACGACGGTGGGCGTAGTCGAGCCCGCGACAGGCATCGAGCCCGACGACCAACGCCTGGGACGGCGACAACCTGCGGCCGCGGTCGAACAGGTCGCGCAGCGACCCCCCGCCGAGCGCCTCGGTCACGACGTAGGCGGTCGTCACGTCGCCGACCGGCGCCAGGCCCCAGTCGTACACCGCGACCACGTTCGGATGGCTGAACGCCGCGACGGCACGCATCTGCTCGTCGAACTGCTCACGAAAGCTCGGGGACGCAGCGATCGACGGTCGGAGCAGCTTGAGCGTGACGGCCCGACCGGTCTCGCGGTCGCCGGCGTCGTAGATCGTCGTGTTCGCGCCCGACGACACGAGACGCGTCAGGGCGTACCGGTCGGCAATGGAGGATCCGACCAGGTCAGCGGGCTCGACGCGGGTGCGCTCGGGGGTGTCACCGGTGCTCACGATGCCCGCACGCTACCGCCTTGCGGGGCGCCAGCGGGTGACGCCCACCGAGGCTTCTCAGGTCGATTTCGGGCGGTCTCACGGCATCATGGAGGGGTGACCGATGCGACCACACCCTCGACGACACCGTCGGAGTCGGCACTCGACCGCACCGCACCCGATGCGGCTCCGACGAAGCGCCGACGCTTCAAGATCGACAAGACCTTGCTGCTCGTCTCGCTGGTCATCGGCGTCGGACTGGCGCTCGTGACCCGCGGGCTGATGATCGGCGTCACCGGCGACGAACGCGCCGGGCTGCCGCCGCTGGTCGAGGAGGTCAATCCGGTCCCGCAGGCCGAGCAGGCGCTGAGCCAGACGAGCGTCTTCGTCGACCTGGCCGCGGGCTACACCGGCGTGTTGGTGATCGACGGTGTCGAGTTGCCGACGGTCGACGTGTCGGCGGTCGCGAACGACGGCGTCGAGCCCGGCGAACAGATCAGCGTGCCCGCCGCGACCGTCTACGAACCCGGCAACGCCACCCTGACCTTCGTCCCGAGCGAGGCGGCCGAGATCACCGAGTTCACCGAAGGTGAGCACCAGGTCACCCTCCTGTACTGGGCGCTCGACGAGACGCCCGAGCAGGCGCGCCGCTTCACCTGGACGTTCAACGTCATCTAGCGCCGGGCCGATCGCCGGCGTCGCCGAGTTCGGCGACGACGGCGTCGGGGTCGGCGAGGAGGTCGTCGAATCGCTCGGCCGGCACCACCGGCGTCCCGTTCGCTTCGGCCTTGGTGAGCTTGCTCGCGCCGGCGCCCTCGCCGACCACCAGGGCGAACGTCTTCTTCGACACGCTGCCCGGGCTCTTGCCACCCCGTTCGACGATCGCCTCCTCGGCCGATTCCCGTGTGTGGCCGGGTACGGCGCCGGTCACCACGACGGTCTTGCCCTCGAGCGTTTGTGGGATCGCAGCTCGGGCCTCGGCCGCCAGCCGGGCGGCCTCGGGGTCGCCGAAGTTCAGACCGGCGGCACGCAGCCGTTCGAGGAACGCCTGATTGGCCTCGAGTTGCAGCCATTCGTGCACCGTCGTCGCGATCACGGTGCCGACCCCGTCGACCGCGGCCAGCTCGTCGACCGACTTGGAGCGGATCGCGTCGAGGGTGTGGAACTCGGCGGCGAGGGCCTGTGACGCCGACGGACCGAGGTGCCGGACACCCAGCGCCGTCAGCAGACGTGGCAGGGGTTGCTGCTTCGACTTCTCGATCTCGTTCACGAGGTTCGACGCGCTCGTCTCGCCGACCCGGTCGAGTTCGACCAGTTGCTCGACCGTCAGTGCGTACAGATCGGCCGAGTCGCGGACCAGCCCCGCCGCCGTGAGCTTCTCCACCATCTGCTCGCCGAGTCCCTCGATGTCCATCGCGCCGCGGCTCGCCCAGTAGGCGACCTTCTGGTCGCGCTGGGCCGGGCAGTCGGGAGCGACGCAGCGGGTGTCGGCTTCGCCCTCCGGTCGCACGAACGGGTTCCCGCAGGCCGGGCAGTGCGTGGGGAACACCCACGGCTCGGTGCCGTCGGGGCGCAACGACACCACCGGCCCGACGACTTCGGGGATGACGTCGCCCGCCTTGCGGACGATCACGGTGTCACCGGGTCGGACGTCTTTGACGGCGACCTGATCCTGGTTGTGGAGGGTCGCCATCGCCACGGTGGAACCGCCGACGAACACCGGCTCGAGGACGGCGAACGGCGTCGCGCGTCCGGTGCGGCCGACCGACACCTGGATGTCGCGGAGCAGGGTCGTGCGCTCCTCCGGCGGGAACTTGTACGCGATCGCCCAACGCGGCGCCCGCGAGGTGTAGCCGAGCAACTCGCGCTGGGCGAGGTCGTCGACTTTCACCACGACACCGTCGATCTCGTAGGCGAGGTCGTGCCGGTGTTCCTGCCGGTCGAGGCAGAACGCGGCGACCTCGTCGACCGAGTCGAAGCTGCGGATCTCGGGGTTCACCGGGAACCCGATCTCACCGATGAAGTCGAGCGTCTGGCGGTGGGAGCCGAACTCGGGGCCACCCTCGACCTGACCGAGCTGGTAGGCCCAGAACGACAGGCGACGTTTGGCGGTCGCCGCCGGGTCTTTCTGGCGCAGGCTGCCCGCAGCGGCGTTCCGCGGATTCACGAGCGGTCGTTCCCCGGCCGCCTCGTACTCGCGATTGAGTTCGTCGAACACGGCGGTCGACATGTACACCTCGCCGCGAACCTCGACGACGGCCGGCATGCCGCCGCCGGGTTCGGCGAGCCGGTGCGGGATGTCGGCGATCGTGCGGACGTTCGCGGTCACGTCCTCGCCGACTCGACCGTCGCCGCGCGTCGCCGCCTGCACCAGCTCACCGTCCTCGTATCGCAGACTCATCGCGAGCCCGTCGATCTTCAGCTCGGCCACGAAGGTCGGCACCTGGCCGTCGAGACCTCGAGCGACGCGGTCGGCCCAGGCGCGGAGCTCGTCGGCATCCATCGCGTTGTCGAGGCTGGTCATCGGCACGGCGTGGGTGACCGGAGCGAACGCGGTACTCGCGGCGCCACCGACCGCCCCGGTGGGCGAGTCGGGCACGGCGTACTCGGGGAACTCCTCCTCGAGGGCGCGCAGCTCCCGCACGAGGGCGTCGAAGTCGGCGTCGGGCAGCTCGGGGGCGTCGAGCTCGTGGTACAGGCGGTTGTGGTGCGCCACGAGGGCACGCAGTTCGTCGAGACGCGCTTCCGGATCGGTCACGCCACGAGTGTACGGAGTCGGTGCGCGAGGGTTCCGGACGCGACCGCCCGCGAGGTGGCTCGGTCAGGCCCCGAGCACGAAGCGAGCCGTCGTCGCCTCGTTCTGCATGCTCAGCGCCGTCTCGCGCAGCAACTCGGCGACGTGCTGGGCCACACCGGTGCCATGACTCCCGAGCCCGCACTCGGACGTCACGAAACACTGCCGGACGAGCAGGTCACCGTCACAGCCGGCCTGCACCATCTCGCAGAAGAGCTTGGCGAGACGCTGCCACGCCCGCGGCTGCCCCGCTCCGATCGGGCCGCCCGTGGGGACCGCGCCCCATGCGATCCAGCCGCCTCCGCGGAGGAAGCGGTCGAGGTAGCCGACGACCGACAGCAGGGACCGGTCGGCGGGGACCGACAGCACGTGCGGTCCGGCGGCGAGCAGGGTCGCCACGTCGGCGTCACCGCACGCGTGCACCCCGACGGTCGCCGACGGTTCGAGTACCGCCATGGCCCCCGACAACAGGTCGATCGCGTCGTCGGGAGCGAGGGGGAAGTCGGGCGCGTTCAGGTCGCCGGCCAACGGCTCGTCGAGCACGACGAGCTGCGGGCTGTCGGGCAGCGACCGGTCGACGAGCGTCTGCACCGCCACGAGGTGACTGCGGACCGCCGCCAGCGCGACCGGGAACGCGACGTCGATGTCGGCACCAGCACGGACCAGTGCCAGGCCGACCGAGATCGGACCGAGGAACTGCCACTTGACCGGGCCGACGTATTCGCGATCGCGCGCCTCGTTCAGGAAGGCCCGCAGGCCGATGAACTGCTGCCCGTCGAGGTCGGTGACGACAGGCGCGCGGGGGTCGAGCGCTGCACAATCGATCGCGAGTGCTCCGTATTGGCCGAGCGTGACACCGGGCACCCCGATCAGTGCCTGGGCGACGGCGAGTTCGGCGGGCGACCTCCGGGGCAGCGACGGCACCGTCGGCAGATCGAAGCGTTCGAACGAGAAACGGGCCGCCTGCCCGGCGCTGAGGTGAGGCAGGCTGCCGATGCCGTAGGTCGACCCGGGGGCGATGGTGTCGAAGAGGCGACGCGCTGCGGCCGGCTCCGCCTCCGGAGGTGGCAGCCGCAAGTACGTCACGGTTCCATCGTGCCAAATCCGAGCGGTCCGGGACGATTTCTTCCGAGTGTTCCCGAGGACACCCACGACGTCGGCCGGTGCCGATTCGGCGCGTCCCCGCCACACTGTTGGCGTGTTCGACGCCGACCGACTCCGCCGGATCGTGCCGTGGCTGCTCCGAGCCGGCTGGGTGATCGTCCTGCTCGTGGGCGGCGCTGCGATCGACGGTGCATTGGCCGACACCGCCGACGGCCCGGCCGCCGCCACGCGATGGCTCGCGCTCGCCGGCTGGATCCTCGGCGTCGCGGCGATGGCGGTCCCCGCGGCGACCACGTTGACGGCGACTCGGGTCCTGGTGCCGCTCACCGTGCCCGCTGCCGCACTGACGTGGATCGCCGGCGCCGACGCGGTCGACGCCGCCGCCTTCCTGGGGGTCGGCATCATCACGTCGGTCGTCTCGGGGTCGGCCGCCCTCGGCCGCGAGTTCGTGCAGGCGTCCGCCTACGGCGACGAGGACCGGCACCTGCTCCGACCCCCCGTTGCCTATCTCATGGTCGCCACATTGGCATGGTCGATCTGGGCCGCGACGCTGATGGTCACCGCCGTGCTCGCCGCTCGCAGCGAGGCGCTGTGGGCGATCGTCGCCGGCCTCGTCGCGGTCGTCGGTGGGGTCGTGCTGTTCCCGCGTTGGCATCGCCTCGCCCGCCGCTGGATCGTCCTCGTCCCCGTCGGCATCGTGGTCCACGACCACGTCGTGCTCGCCGAGACCCTGATGCTCCGTCGCCAGGAGATCGCACGGCTCGGTCTCGCACCCGCCGGCACCGACGCCGCCGACTTCACCGGGCCGACGTCCGGGCACGCGGTCGAGATCCGGTTGGCCGAGTCGGTGACCGCCATCGTCTCGCTGGTGCCGGGCGCACCGAGTGGGAGCGCGATCCACCTCACCGGCTGCCTCGTGGCGCCGACCCGTCCGGGACAGGTGCTCAGCGCTGCGGCGTCCCGGCGGTTCCCGGTCGGCCCGGTCGACTGAGCGCCGGGCCGCGACGCGTCAACCGGCGATGCCGCCGCCGAGCACCGTCGTGTCGGACCGGTCGTAGAACACGATGCTCTGCCCCGGCGCGATCCGTCGCTGCGGTCGATGCCACCGCACATCGACGCCCCGGTCGTCGACCGAGATGTCGGCTGCGTTGGTCGCACCGTGCGCACTCGCCTGGACGAGCACCGTGCCCGACACCGGTCGGTCGGTCCAGACGACGTCGGTCACGCGCACCGACTCGTCGAGCAGTGCCCGCTCGTCGCCGACCGTCACCGTCGCCGACGGGACGTCGACGTCGACCACGTAGCGCTTGGGTCCACCGCCGGGGAGCCCGATCCCGCGACGCTGCCCGATCGTGACCATCTCGACGGACTCGACGCGTCCGACCTCGACGCCGTCACCGTCGACCACGCGGCCGGGGCGGAACGCGATGCGGTCGCCGAGGAACGTCT
>JBPEWX010000636.1:0-1623 GCA_052032235.1 Ilumatobacter sp.
GCCGACATCGTGTCGACCGCTGTCGTCGGGGTGTCGGCGGCGCTGGTGGTCACCGGTGTGCTGCCGCCGTCGTCACAGGCAGCCGCGAGCGAACACAGCACCAGCAGACCGCCGAGCCGACCGAGTGTCCGATCCATCGTGTTCCCTCGGACGCCAGGCTACGCCCACCCGACCGGTCAGCTGGTTCGGGCGGCGCTCCAGGGGATCATCTTGCGGACGAGGTCGTCGAAGGCGGCGACGGCTTGTTCGAGATGGTCCTCGTGCGTGTCCTCGATGTGGGTGTGCGACAAGCCGTTCAGGGACTGCACGAACATCATCACGGTCGGGATGCCGGCCAGTGCCATCTCGGCCGAGTCGTGCATCGGTCCCGACGGCATGATCTGCCGTGTCCCGCTGCGCGCCTCGACGGCGTCGGCGGCGAACTCGATCAGGTCGGGTTCGAAGGCGATCGGGTCGATCGACCACAACACGTCGATCTCGGCCTCGACGTTCTCCTCGCCGGCGATCCGGCCGACGAGTTCCTCGAGACCGGCCACCAGTGCGTCGAGGGTGTCGCGCGACAGGTGCCGCATGTCGACCGAGAACTCGGTCCGCGAGTTGACCGCCGTCGGCACGCTCGGGTGGACACGCCACACACCGACCGTCGTGAAGGCGTCGTGCTGCAGACCGAGCTCGCGGATCTCGATCGCCATTCGTGACGCTGCCACCGTCGGGTCGCGGCGCATCGGGATCGGTGTCGCTCCTGCATGGCACGCCTGACCCTTCAGCCGGATCAGTCGACGCTCCACGCCGAGGATGCCGTGCAGCGCGGCGATCGCCAGGTCGGCCGCTTCGAGCAGCGGTCCCTGCTCGATGTGCAACTCGGCCGACGACACGATCGACGACACGGCGTCCCCGGCGGTGAGTGCCGTCTCCAACTCGACGCCGTGTTCGGCGACGACCTCGCCGAGATGTCGGCCGCCGTTGTCGACCAGGTTGCGGACGGCGTCGACGTCGAGCGTGCCCGACACGGCACCCGAACCGAAGAGCGATCGGCCGAAGCGGGCGCCTTCTTCGTCGGCCCAGTCGACCACGCTGAACGAGACCGGCAGCTCCACACCGTCGCGGTGCAGTCCGCGCAGGATCTCGGCACCGGCCAACACGCCCAACGCACCATCGAGCCAGCCGCCGTTCGGGACCGAGTCGAGGTGGCTGCCCACCACGACCCGATCGGGCCGGGCGCCGGGCAAGGTCACCCAGAGGTTGCCGGCGGGGTCGGTGTTGATCTCGACCGGGATCCCGTCGAACGTCGACACGAACCACTCACGGGCTCGCACCCACGGCTCGGTCCACGCCAACCGGGCGCTGCCGAGGGGCGGCTCGTCGGACGGACGGCCGCACACGGTCTGGGGTGCACCACCCTCGACCGGCTCGGAGGTCAGCGCTCGCAGTTCGAGCAGATCGGCCACCACACGCTTCGGATCAGCAGGCATCGACACACCGTACGCGTTCTCAGGCCATGCAGCAGTCGGATGAGGTCAGACCCCAACCGACGAGCAGCGCATTGGCCACAGCGTCCGTTGGTCGGTTGGGGTCTGACCCCATCCGACCGGGTTACTTGAGGGAGCCGTCGGTGAGGCCGGC
>JBPEWX010000637.1:0-3961 GCA_052032235.1 Ilumatobacter sp.
TGCACCGGTGGTGACGATCGTGACGCCCGGCCGGTCGTCCGGCCGGTCGGTGGTCGCGGTGTCGAGCAGCCGGTAGCCGCCGGCGAGCACGAGCTTGCGCAACACCTCCTCGCCGTACCGCTCGAGCGCCGCCGCGAACGGGGCCTGGTCGAGCGGGCGGGTCGAGAGCCGGAGATAGGTGCTCTCACCGTCGGGGCGGGCGAGCGCGTCGATGGCGTCGCACAGGAGCCAGTCGACCTCGGTCGCGTAGGCCGGTTCGGCGTAGTGCAGACCCGGCAGTTCGGCGCCGACCGACGCGGTGATCGTCGACTGGTGCGCCCCACCCTCGGGTGCGAGCGTCACGCCGGACGGCGTGCCGGTGACGATGAAACGCGACGCGTTGTAGAGGCCGTAGACGAACGCGTCGAGCCCGCGCAGGACGAACGGGTCGTACACGGTGCCGATCGGGAACAGTTGCTCGTCGTGGTGGTCGTGGCTCAGCCCCAACTGGCCGAGCAGCATGAACAGGTTCATCTCGCTGATGCCGAGTTCGATGTGGCGCCCGCTCGGTGCGGGCGCCCACTTCAGGAGCCGGTCCGCGCCACCGTGGTCGTCGCGTTCGACGTGGGAGTAGACGCCGGTCTTGTTGATCCACCCACCGAGATTGGTCGAGATCGACACGTCGGGTGCGGTGGTGACGATGCGTTCGCCGATCCCCTCGACGTCGGCGAACGAGGCGAGCACGCGCCCGAACGCCTCCTGGGTCGACACCGTGCCGTTGGTGACGGCGGGGCGGGCGGAGGTGGGAACGGTCGGGCGGGCGCGTGGCACCGGCGCCGGATTGTTGATGTCGCTGCCGACCGAGGCGCACAGTCGGCCGGGGGCGCTGTCGGGTGCGAACCGGTCCCATTCGTTCGACTCGTCGAGTCCCATCTCCGAACGGACCGCGTCGAGCTGGTCGGGTGACAGCAGCGCTGCGTGATTGAGCGGGTCGCCGGCGATGGGGAGGCCGTAGCCCTTGATGGTGTAGGCGAACACGACCGACGGCTGATTCGGGTGCCGGTCGCATTCGGCGAAGGTGTCGAGCAGCAGCGACAGGTCGTGGCCGCCGAGATCGGTGACGAGGGTCTTGAGCGTCGCATCGTCGTGTCGGTCGGCGAGGCGTTGCACGGCGCCGTCGGCGCCGGTCAGGAACTTGGAGCGGAGCGCCTCGCCGTCGAGCGTGAACAGCGACTGGTACGCCTCGTTCGACATGGCGTCGATGTGGTCGCGGAGCGCTTCACCGTCGGGGCCGGCGAACGCCTCCTGGAGACGGTTGCCGTACTTGGCCTCGGCGACGTGCCAGCCCGCGTCGGCGAAGAAGTGCTTGAGGCGGTTGGCGGCGATGTCGGGGATGACCCGGTCGAGGCTCTGGCGGTTGAGGTCGACCACCATGGTGAAGTTGCCGAGTCCTTGGGTGGCGGGGTCGGCGATCGCCTCCCACACGTTGCCCTCGTCGAGTTCGGCGTCGCCGACGAGCGCGATGAAGCGGGCGTCGGGTCGTTCGCCGAAGTGGTCGTCGACGTAGCGGCGGGTGAGCGCCGAGAAGAGGGGCGCGACCGCGCCGAGGCCGACCGAGCCGGTCGAGAAGTCGGAGACGTCGGGGTCTTTGGTGCGTGACGGGTAGGCCTGCAGCCCGCCGCGCTGGCGGAGCGTCGTGAGGTACGAGCGGTCGAGTTCGCCGGTCAGGTACTTGATGGCGTGGTAGACGGGCGACGCGTGCGGCTTGACGGCGACCTTGTCGGAGCCGCCGATGTGGCCGAACCAGAGCGCCGTCATGATCGACACCATCGAGGCGCACGACGCTTGGTGGCCGCCGACCTTGATGCTGTCTTTCGATCCGGGCTCGCCCCGACGGTTCGCAGCATCCACGATGCGCGTCGCGAGCCACAGCACGCGTCGCTCGACCTCTCGCATCGTTGCGATGTCCGGCTGGTCTGCTGGGTCCTTTGCCATGATCCCTTCCTATTCGATTCGTCGGGGCCGCTCGGCCCGCAGGGGGTTGCTACGAGTACCTGGTTCGGTCGATGTCGGACCGGAACCGACCATCAGCCGGCGGCGAGGTGGTCGATCAGGGTCCGTTCGGCTCGGCCGAGATGGATGTGGAGGAGCCCGAGCGCGCTCGCGGCGTCGCGACGTCGGCACGCGTCGAGGAGGCGGGCGTGCTCGGCGTCGGAGTCCTCGGCGCCCCCGAGGTCGTCGGTGTAGAGGACGACGTACGGGGCGACTGCGGCGTGGAGGATCTCGACCATCGCGAGTCCACGACGCCACTCGGCGGCGCGATAGAGGGCACGGTGGAAGCGCCAGTTGGCGTCGGCGGTGCCGGCGTCGTCGAGCAGCGCCTGTTCGGCTTCGGCGAGATCGACGAGCGACAGCCGGTCGACGGCACGCTCGAGCAGTTGCGGTTCGAGTGCCCGGCGGAGCGCGAAGTTCTCGACGGCGTCGGCGACGGTGAGGCGGGGGACGAACGCACCACGGTTGCTCTCGAATCGGAGGAGCCCGAGGGCGGCGAGGCGCTGGAGCGCTTCGCGGACCGGGATCTTGCTCACGCCGAGGCGGGCGGCGACCTCGTCCTGCCCGAGGCGGAGACCGGGGGCCAGATCGCCCCGCAGCAGTTCGCCCATGAGTTCGCCTTGCACCCGGTCGACGGTTGACATGGAGGAGGATCGTATACGATTATGTGATTCCCCGCCAATCCTGACCCGGAGACGACCCCACCATGACGAGCCTCGACGACTTCCGCCGCGAACCCCTGCTGTTCGGCCCCTCCCCCGTCCATCCCCTCCCCCGCCTGTCGGAGGCGCTCGGCGGCCAGGTCGAGATCTGGGCCAAGCGCGAAGACTGCAACTCCGGCATCGCGTTCGGCGGCAACAAGGTCCGCAAGCTCGAGTACCTCGTCGCCGACGCGATCGACACCGGCTGCGACACCCTCGTGTCGATCGGCGGCATCCAGTCGAACCACACCCGTCAGGTCACCGGCGTCGCCTGCAAGCTCGGCCTGCAGGCGGTGACCGTCCAGGAAGGATGGGTCGACTACAACGACATGTGTTACGACCGGGTCGGCAACATCCAGCTCACCCGCATCATGGGCGGCGACCCGCGCATCGACCCGGCGGGTTTCGACATCGGCTACCGCGACTCGTGGACGCGGGCGCTCGACTCGGTTCGCGAGTCGGGCGGGACGCCGTACGCGATCCCGGCCGGCGCCTCCGACCATCCGCTCGGCGGGCTCGGCTTCGCCAACTGGGCGCGCGAGGTGGCGACCCAGGAAGCCGAGCTCGACACCTTCTTCGACACGGTGGTCGTCTGCACCGTGACGGGCTCGACGCACGCCGGCATGATCGCCGGCTTCGCGCTCGAAGACCGCGACGACCGTCGCGTGATCGGCATCGACGCATCGGGCACGCTCGACCAGACGATCGATCAGGTGACCCGCATCGCCACCCAGACCGCCGACAAGATCGGCGTCGGCCGTGCCTTGCGCAACGACGAGATCACCGTGGTGCCCGGCTACGAGGGTCCGGCGTACGGCGTGCCCGACCGCGGCACCGTCGAGGCGATCCAGCTCGTGGCTCGCACCGAAGGTGTCCTGACCGACCCCGTGTACGAGGGCAAGTCGATGGCGGGGCTGATCGGCATGATCCGTTCGGGCGAGATCGCCCCGGGATCTCGGGTGCTGTACGCCCACCTCGGCGGCCAGCCGGCACTCCCCGCCTACGCCGGGTTCCCCGGCCTCGGCGCACCCGAACGCGAACTCTCGCACTGATCCCATCCGCCCGGCGGGCGGCTCCGAATCTCGGGCATGACCACCCGTCGTGCCGCCGTCGACCCCGTGAAGCGCTCGCGCCCACGTGGCGTCGGCGGCGCTCGGCCGACCACCGGGGCGCGCCGATGAGCGCTCAGATCCTGCGTCACCCGAATTGGGGATGTGCCATGGCCGACG
>JBPEWX010000638.1:0-1886 GCA_052032235.1 Ilumatobacter sp.
ATGTCAGACATCAACCGACCAGGTTCCTGGCACGTGCGCAGTTCGTGGACGGTCGGTTGATGTCTGACATGAACCGACCGGGTTCCTGGCAACATGGGGGCGCATGTTGAAGTCGTTGGGGGTGACGATCGCGCAGGTCACCGATCGGTTGCGGAAGAACCCGGACGTGGCACGGGCGGGGCGCGACTACGAATCGCCCGAAGCCGCCGTGCAAGCGGCCGAACGCAAGCGACGGATGCGCACCGTGTTCTGGCTCGTCGCCACCTTCGTCGGGATGGTCGCCATCTTCTCGACCCTGTTCCACGAACTGATGGCCCGCGAAGGCCGCTCCTACTCGTGGCCCACCAGCGTCTACTGGACGCTCACCACGATGACCACGCTCGGCTTCGGCGACATCACCTTCGAGTCCGACGCCGGCCGCATCTTCTCCGTCGTCGTCCTGCTCGCCGGCTCCACCTTCCTCCTGGTGATGCTGCCGTTCGTGTTCATCCAGTTCGTGTTCGTGCCGTGGATGAACGAACGCGACCGTCGCCGGGCGCCCACCACGGTGCCCGAACAGATCCGACGCCACCTCATCCTCACCGAGCCCGGCCCCGTCGAACTCGCCCTCGCCGACCGCGCCGAGCAGGCCGGCGTGCCGTACGTGATCCTCGTCGACGACCTCGACCTCGCCGGCAACATCCACGACGGCGGCAGACGCGTCATGGTCGGCGAACTCGACGACCCCGACACCTACCGCAAGGCCCGCATCGACGAAGCGGCGATGGTCGTCGCCACCCGCAACGACCCGACCAACACCAACATCGCCTTCACCGTCCGCGAGATCGCCCCCGACGTGCGGATCCTCGCCACCGCCAACGCACCCGAATCGGTCGACATCCTCGAGATCGCCGGCGCCGACCACGTCCTCCAACTCGGTGAGATCCTCGGTTCCGCCATGGCCGCGAGAGCGCTCGGGATCGGTGGCAAGAGCCACGTGATCGGCGACTTCGCCGGGCTCCGCATCGCCGAGGCCGGCGTCGTCGGCACCGCGATGGAAGGCCGCACGCTGAAGGAACTGGCGCTGCGATCGCGGCTCGGTGTCGGGATCATCGGGGTGTGGGACCGCGGCGAGTTCTCGATCGCCGACCCCGACACCGAACTCGTCGAACCGATGATCCTGCTGCTCGCCGCCACCGACGACCAGCTCGCCACGTTCGACGACGAGTACGCCGTCCCGACCGCCGACGAACAGCACGCCGTCATCATCGGCGGCGGCCGCGTCGGCCGGGCGATCGGCGCCAACTTCGACGCGCAGGGCCACTCGTTCACCATCATCGAGAAGCTCGCCGACCGCGAACGACCCGGCGTGCCGTACGTCGTCGGCGACGCCGCCGATCGGGCGGTGCTCGAACGGGCCGGGCTCGACCGGGCGACCGCCATCCTCATCACCACCCACGACGACGACGTCAACGTGTACCTCACCCGGTACTGCCGCGGGCTGCGCCCCAACGTCCGGATCGTGTCGCGCTCCCGCCTCGACCGGAACGTGACCACCCTGTACCGGGCCGGCGCCGACGCCGTGCTGTCGTACGCCGGCACCGGATCGGCCGCGATCTGGAACCAGTTCCGCGGCGACGAGACCCTCCTGATCGCGCAGGGCCTGCACGTGTTCCGCTCACCGATGCCCGACGAACTGGCCGGGCGCTCGCTCGCCGACGCCCACGTGTTCCGCACCACCGGCTGCAACGTCGTCGCCGTCGACCACGACGGCCGCATCGACGCCAACCCCGACGCACGAGCGCCGCTCCCCGCCGGAGGGGAACTCATCCTCGTCGGCACCGACGAAGCCGAATCCGACTTCGCCACCACCTACCGCCGCTGACGCGGGTCAGGTGCCAGAGGTG
>JBPEWX010000639.1:0-1759 GCA_052032235.1 Ilumatobacter sp.
CCCGACACGAAGCACGACCCTTGCGACTCGGCGACGTTCGTGATCGTGAACGAACCGTCGCTGACGTGCTCGTCCGTCAGCGACACGTCACGCGCCGCCGATGGTCCGAGGTTGTCGACGAAGATCGTGCACTCGCCGTTGGCGCCCGCCGGGAGTTGATCGTCCGGCTTGCACAGCTTGGTGATCTCGAGGTCGGCGCTGTCCTGGACGAACGTGATCTCGGTCTCGACGTTGTCGGTC
The DNA here is from genome assembly GCA_052032235.1 of Ilumatobacter sp. Lineage (GTDB taxonomy): Bacteria > Actinomycetota > Acidimicrobiia > Acidimicrobiales > Ilumatobacteraceae > Ilumatobacter. Next base: position 241 of record JBPEWX010000639.1, read on the forward strand.
ACGTCGAGGTCGGGCGTGTTCGACGAGACGGTGACGACGTTCTCGATGTTGAGCGTGCCGTCCGACTCGTTCACGACCGTGTCGTCGTCGACCATCGTCTTGACCTGGAACGACACGTTCGCGCCGGGCGCGATGTCACCGAGCTCACAACGCAGACGGTGGAGCGCGATGTCGTACTCGCAACCTCCGTTGTCCGACAGGTACTGCACCTCGTCGGGCAGGTCGTCGGTCACGACGACGTTCACGGCGGTGTCGGGTCCGTCGTTGGTCACGACGACCGTGTAGATGACCTCGGTCCCGGCGATGGCCGGATCGTGGTCGTCGTACTTGGCGATCCGGAGATCGGCCCGGTTGTCGGTCACGCCGGCGAGCGAGTAGCTCTGCGTGCCGCCGAGCGGGAGCCGCAACGTCGAGTCGGTGTTGAGGACGCTGACACGAACCTGCCACAGACCCGGAGCCGGGTCGGCCACGACGGCCTGCTCGACGTTGTTGAGTCGGTCGGTGCCCTGGGCGGCGACCAGATCGGTCGTGTTGGTCGGCCACGGCCCGGGGTCTGCTCCCGGCCCGGTGCCTCCACAGCTCCCGGTCTGGATGCCGTCGGTGCCTCCGTCACAGTCGAACTGGGTGGTCGCCGGCGCGACGAGCGGCCGGACGATCTCGCCGTTCGGCCCGACCAGGAGGATGTCGAGGTCGTTCACCAACTGCGGTGTGGAGTGGTCGCTGTTCGGCGTGCCGGGCAGGTCGTCCCATGCGAGGGTCACCCGCAGTTCGTCCTGTCCGTCGACGACCTGGGCGTAGTGGACGTCGGTCGCGTTCGACTCGGACACGCTGTCCTCGAGGAACATCTGATCGGCGACCATCTGGGTCGCCGCCAACGCGTCGACCGACCCGTACCCGGTTCCCCAGTCGGGCCCGGCTCCGTACGCGGTCGCCGCACCGGTGTCGGGGTTGGTGCCGCTCGCCGTGCCGACCTGGTCGACCGCCGTCTGCACGAGGATCGCCTTGCTGGTCGACGGCAGCGGTGGTGCCGTGTCGAGGTCGACACCGAACGTCTCGGCGTACTGCTGGAGCATGAGTGCCACCACGCCGGTGACGACCGGTGTCGCCATCGAGGTGCCGCCCTTGCTGCGGTAGCTGTTCCCGGTGTCGTCGTTGTTCGCCGAGCTGTCGTTGTCGACGTCGGCCCCGGCGGCGATGACGCCCGAACCGTTCGCTCCCACATCGGGCTTCAACCGGCCGTCAGGCGTCGGACCGTGACTCGATCCGCCGCTCAGCACGCCGTTGTCCTGGAGGTTGGCGACGATGATGCAGTTCTTGCACGACTTCGACAGCGAGTAGTAGCCGCTGTTCTCGCCGTACTGCGGTGCGCCACCCTGGTTCCCGGCGGAGAACACGACCGGCCGTGCCGGAACACCTGCGGCGTCACCGCGGATGATCTGGTCGATGTTCGCCATGTCGCCGTTGTACTGACCGTCGTTGTACGAGTACGAGTGGTTGCTCACGTCGACGCCGAAGTTGT
>JBPEWX010000064.1:0-5690 GCA_052032235.1 Ilumatobacter sp.
ATGGTCGGTTCGTGGCTCGCCGGGACGCACGAGTCGGCGGCCGACGCACGCCGCGACACCGACGGCCGCCTCTACAAGGAGAGCTTCGGCATGGCGTCGAATCGTGCCGTCCGGAACCGCACCAAGACCGAGAGCGACCTCGACCGCGCGCGCAAGGAGTTGTTCGAGGAGGGCATCAGCACGTCGCGGATGTACCTCGATCCCGAACGCCCGGGCGTCGAGGACATCATCGACCAGATCGTCGCCGGCGTCCGTTCGTCGTTCACCTACGCGGGTGCTGCGACCGTGCCCGAGTTCCACGATCGGGCGGTCGTCGGCGTGCAGAGCCATGCCGGCTACGACGAGGGCCGACCGTTGGGGACCTCCTGGTGAGCGGCGCCGAACCACTCGTCATCGCCATCGACGGTCCCGCCGGGGCCGGCAAGAGCACCGTCGGGCGAGCCCTGGCCGACCGACTCGGCCTCGAATACCTCGACACGGGCGCGATGTATCGGGCGATGACGTTCGCAGTGCAGCAACGTGGCGTGCCCGAGGGTGACCTCCCCGCCGTGGCAGCGGTCGCGCCGCTGGTCGAGATCGAGATCGACGAGAGCAAGGTCGTCGTCGACGGCGTCGACGCGACCGAGGCGATCCGGGGACGCGACGTCACCGAGGCGGTGTCGCAGGTGGCGGCGAACCCGACCGTCCGTGAGGTGCTCGTCGAGCGGCAGCGAGCGTGGGTGGCCGACCGCGACGGCGGCGTCGTCGAAGGGCGGGACATCGGATCGGTCGTCTTCCCGGACGCGTCGCTCAAGCTGTACGTCACCGCGTCGCCGCGTGTGCGTGCCGAACGGCGCGTCAACCAGGTCGGCGGTGACGTCGACGAGGTCGAGGCGTCGATCATCAAGCGCGACCGGTTCGACTCGAGTCGGGAGCACAGCCCGCTCACGGAAGCAACCGGTTCGAAGGTCGTCGACACGACCGGCATGACCATCGACGAGGTGGTCGATCACATCCTCGAACTCCTGGAGGCAGCACGGTGACCGACACCGACCGCGAACTGTTCCGTCCGGGCAGCACGTTCTGGACCCGGACCCTCTACAAGATCGGCTGGCTGCTGGTGGCGTTCCCGCTCAAACTGTGGACGCGCACCACGGTGTCGGGCCGCGAGAACCTGCCGACCGACGGGCCGTACATCGTGTGCCCGAACCACCGCTCGTACCTCGACACGCCGTACGCCGCGCTCGTCCCCGGCTGGGGACGGATGCGATACATGGGCAAACACACGATGTTCAAGGTCGCCCGCCTGCGGCCGCTGTTCTACGCACTCGGGGCCTTCCCGGTGAACCGGGGGACCGCCGATCGGGAAGCGCTCAAGCGGGCGATCCAGATCCTCGACGCCGGCGAGGCCCTCGTGCTGTTCCCCGAGGGCGAACGCAAGTCGGGCCCGACGGTGCAGCCCCTGTTCGAAGGAGCGATGTTCGTCGCGGCGAAGGCGAACGTGCCCATGGTGCCGGTCGGGATCGGTGGCAGCGAACGAGTCATGCCGAAGGGCAAGAACTTCATCTACCCGCGCAAGGTCCACATCGAGATCGGACCGCCGGTTCCGCCGCCGAGCGCGCCCGACGGCAAGCGGGTGCCGCGCGAGGCGTACGCCGAGCAGACCGAGCTCCTCCACACCGAGATGCAGCGGGTGTTCGATCTGGCGATGGAACGGGTCGGCTGGAGCTACCCGATCACCGACTGAGCCAACGCGACAACAGTCGGGTGAGCGGCGGCATCAGGAACCACGTCAGGATGATCACGCCGATGATGTTGCCGATCAGGATGTCGATCGCGAGCGGAGGATCGGGCAGGATCCAGTCGTCGACCAAGGTGAGCGCGAGCACGGTGGGGTAGAGGGCCAGCAGCACGACCACCGCCTGCTTCCACTTCTTGGGTTCGGTGGTGCCGCCGAGATCGAACCACCCGCCGAAACCGCCGACCACGTTGATGAGGTGCGGCGACTCGATGAACGGCTGCATCCGCTCGATGATCGCCTGCCGCTCAGGGGAGTTCAGCCACGCGTCGAGATGCTCGCGGCCGTCGAACGTGAAGACGACGACATGGTCGTCCTGCGTGCCGGGCACCGGCTCGAACAGCTCGGTCCGGACGAACCCGGGTGCTCGCGACATGGCGTCGTCGATCTGGTGATAGAGCTCGAGGTACTCGTCGAGGTGATCCGGGTCGACCCGGACCGAGATGATGGCGGTCACCGGGTCGAGGTTTCGTTCGATGACGACGACCTGTTCTCGCGCCGGACCCTCGGCCAGCTGCTCGCCGCGGGCGATGAGCGCCTGACGGCGCGGCGAGTCGAGCCAACGGTCGAGGAGCTCGGCGGTCTCGAACCGGTAGACCGTGATCCACTCGTTCGGCTTGTCGGCGCGCGGCTGCTGGATCTCGGCGCCGACGAATCCGGGTGCCCGCGACGACTCGTCGACCAGTGCCTCGAGCCAGACGGCGAACGCCTGCTCGCTCCCGGGGCGCGCGCTCCGGGCGACGATGACGGTCGGGGTCCCGCTCCGCTCGTTCACCGTGGGCTCGCCATCACTGCTCGAACGCAGCTCGGAGTGCTTTCGCGAGAGCGATCGGGTCGTCGGTGCCGCACAGTTCGCGGGCGCTGTGCATGCTGAGCTGTGGCACGCCGACGTCGACCGTGTCGATGCCGAGTCGGGTGGCGGTGATCGGGCCGATCGTCGACCCGCACGGCATGTTGTTGCGGGACACGAAGGTCTGATGCGGCACGCCGGCCGTCTCACAGGCCCGTGCGAACAGCGCGGCCGTCGACGACGAGGTGGCGTATCGCTGGTTGCTGTTGATCTTGATCGCCGGTCCACGGTTGACGATCGGCCCGTGAGCGTGATCGTGACGATCCTGGTAGTTCGGGTGGATGGCGTGCGCGTTGTCGGCCGAGATGCAGCTCGAGGCGCCGAAGGCGCGCAACAGGTCGGAGCGGTCGCCACCGCGGGCGGTGACGTGGCGTTCCAGTACCTGTTCGAGCATCGGCCCGGCAGCGCCGGTGGTCGAGGACGAACCGACCTCCTCGTGGTCGTTGAGGACGATGACGGCGATCGCATCGGTGGGCGATGCGGCAACGAGCGCATCGATCGCCGCCCAGCACGACAGCAGGTTGTCGAGCCGGCCGCTCGCCAGGAGCGACTCGTCGCCACCGAGCACGGCCGCTGCCTGCACGTCGTACAGGCACAGCTCCCAGAACGCCGGCGTGGCGCAGTCGGCCTGCTCGGCGATCCACTCGGCGAATTCGCCGCGGGTGCCGGCGCCGGTGCCCCACACGGGGTGCAGATGCTGTTGGGTGTCGAGCTTCAGCCCTTCGCTGTTGACCGTGCGGTCGAGGTGGACGGCGAGCTGCGGGACTCGTGCGATCGGACGAGCGACGTCGACGAGGACATGGTCGCCGGCCGCGGTGGTGAGGCGGCCGGCAACGCCGAGGTCGCGATCGAGCCAGGTGTTGTTCAAGATGCCGCCGTACACCTCGACGGCGAGCTGCTTCCAGCCGACCGCCGAACCGTCGGGCGACGGCTTGACGCGCAGGCACGGCGAGTCGGTGTGAGCGCCGGCGAGCCGGAACGGTGTCGTCACGGTCGTGGCCGACGGTGAGCGCCACGCGATGACGGCGCCGTCGCGACGCACGTAGCCCTGATCGGGCAGCTCGCTCCAGGCCGCAGCGAGATCGACCTCGGTGAAGCCGGCATCGTCGAGCCGGGCCGCAGCGGTCGCCGCCGCGTGGAACGGCGAGGGTGACGCGTCGAGGAAGGCACGGAGATCATCGATCATGATCCTCCGTTCTACACGCTCGACGACGCGCTCGGGCCGGGCGTGGACGCGATCATCGGCTCGTCGTGGCCGCATCGTCGACCCGGACCCGCAGATCGTCATATGCTCGGGCCCGCCCGTTCGCGGGCCGTACCGATCCATCCACCCCCCACCCACGGACGTGACGACATGACCAGGCGTACCAAGATCGTGGCCACCATCGGCCCAGCCAGCGACAGCCCAGAGCGGCTCGAGGCACTGTTCCGCGCAGGCGTGAACGTCGCGCGCCTCAACCTCAGCCACGGACCCGTCGAGTCGCACCTGGAGAAGCTCCAGCTCGTCCGCGCCGCCGCGGAGCGGGTCGATCACCAGGTCGGCGTGCTCGCCGACCTGCCCGGCCCGAAGGTCCGCGCCGGCAAGTTCACGGAGGGCGGCATCGTGCTCGACGCCGGCGCGCCCGTTCGGCTGCGCCCCGGCCTCGACCCGAGCGACGCCGACCTCATCCACGTCGACTACCCGACCCTGCTCGAGGATCTCCGCCCGGGTGACCCGATCATCATCGGCGACGGCGGCATCTGTCTGCGCGTCGAGCAGGTCGGCGACGACGTCGTCGACGCGATCGTGCTGACCGGCGGGAGCGCCCAGGGCCGACCGGGCGTGCACATCCCGTCGGAGAACCTGCGCCTGTCGACCCCGACCGACGACGACCTGGTGCTCGCCGAGACGATGGCCGAGGCCGGCGTCGACTTCATGGCGGTGTCGTTCGTCCGGACGGCCGCCGACATCGAGCAGGTTCGCGACGTCGTCGGCAACCGCGCCAAGCTGATCGCCAAGATCGAGACCAGCACGGCGCTCGCCAACCTGCAGGACATCATCGGGGTGAGCGACGCGATCATGGTGGCGCGTGGCGACCTCGGCATCGACTGCCCGATCGAGGATCTGCCGCACCTGCAGAAGTCGATCGTCCGACAGTGCGTCGAGTACGGCATCCCGGCCATCACGGCCACCCAGATGCTCGAGTCGATGGTGAGTGCACCGTCACCCACCCGTGCCGAGGTCACCGACGTCGCCAACGCCATCTTCGACGGCACCGACGCCCTGATGCTGTCGGGCGAGACGGCGATCGGTCACGACCCCGTGCTGGTCGTCGAGACGATGGACGCGATCGCCGCCCGGGCCGAGGCGGAGGCGTCGTACCGTCAGTGGGCGCAGCGACTCGGCCGCATCCAGCGTGCGCAGTGGGACTCGACCGGCGACCGCATCACGGCGGCGCTGACCCACGCCGCATCCGAGGCGGCGATCGACGTCGGCGCGTCGGCGATCATCTGCTGCACCCACTCCGGACGCACGGCGATCGCGATGGCGCGCTTCCGACCGGAGGCGCCGCTGATCGCCCTGTCGAACGATCCCCGGACGGTGAAGCAGTTGTCGCTGTTGTGGGGCGTGCAGACCCTGGCGCTCGACACGTTCGACAGCACCGACGAGATCGTGTGGCACGCCGTCGAACGGGTCGTGCGTGCCGGACTCGTCGAGTCGGGCGCGACCGTGGTCGTGCTCGCCGGATCGCCGAAGAAGTCGGCCGACACCGCTGCCGACGTGCTGCGCATCGTGCAGGTCGACTGAGTGGTCTGGACCGCAGCGGCCGGTCACGGCGCCGACGTGGTCGTGCTCGTGCACGGCTCGATGGACCGCTCGGCCGGCCTGCTGAAGCTGAGTCGCCGACTCGACGACCGGTTCCGGGTCGTCCGGTACGACCGCCGTGGCTATGGGCGGTCGACGCCGCACGACGGTCCGTTCGGGATGCCCGATCAGGTCGACGACCTCCGTCAGGTGATCCTCGAGGCCGAACCGGAGCGCTGCGTCGTGATCGGCCACAGCTACGGCGGCAACGTCGCCCT
>JBPEWX010000640.1:0-2309 GCA_052032235.1 Ilumatobacter sp.
CGACGCCTCGGCGACGTCACCGTCGTCGTCGGCGGCATCGTCACCACGGGCGGTCACGGCCGCTGCACGGGTGCGGCGGCTGCCGATGTCGCCACGCACGACCATGTCGCGCAGGGCCTCACCCACGGCGGGTTGCACGTTGCGACCCTCCCACGCCGAACTGTTCGCCTTCAACAGGCCGAGCAGCGGCACGGCGATGAAGATCGACGAGTAGGCACCGACGGCCATGCCGATCAGCAGGGCGAGTGCGAACTCGGCGAGGGTCGCCTGGCCGAACACACCGGCGCCGATGATCAGCAGCGACAGCACCGGCACGATCGACGAGATGCTCGTGTTGAGCGAGCGCATCAGGACCTGGTTCATCGACACGTTCAACACGTCGGCGTACGGCGGCTTCTGGGCCGCGAAGCGGGCCTCGTTCTCGCGCACCCGGTCGAAAACGACGACCGTGTCGTACAGCGAGTAACCGAGGATCGTGAGGAACGCGATGACCGTCGGGGGCGTGACGATGAACTGGAACAGCGAGTAGATGCCGACCGCGACGAGGACGTCGTGCAGCATCGCCACGATCGCAGCGACCGCCATCCGCCATTCGAAGCGGAACGACAGGTAGATCGCGACCAGCACGACGAAGATCACGAGGGCACGCACGGCGCTCTCGGTCACCTCGGCGCCCCACGACGCACTCACGAGGCTGACGTTCACCTCGTCGACGTCGACACCGGCCGCGTCGGCGAACGCCTGGCGCAGTTCGGCACCGACCTCGGCCGGCTGATCGCCGACCTGGACCTTGACGAACTCGATCGAGTCGGAGCTGCGCTCCTGCAGGCGTGCGCCCTCGGTGCTCAGTCCGTTCTCGGCGAGGACGTCCTCGGCGTCGTCGACCGTGAAGCCGTTCGTGGCGGGCACGTCCCAGGAAACGCCGCCCGCGAAGTCGATACCCAGGTTGAGACCCTGGATCGACAGTGACGCGATCGAGATCGCGATCAGCACCAGCGAGGCACCGAAGCCCCACCAGCGACGACCGACGAAGTCGATCGCGGTCTGTCCGTTCACCGCTCGACCGAGGCCGGTCGGCGAGATCGAAACGGGAGTGGGTGCTGCGTCGCTCATGCCGGCACCCCCACCGGAGCGGTGACGCCCGTGGCGGCACGTCCGTTGTTCGCGAAGCCGGACCGCGAGAACAGCAGCACGGCCGGACGGATGAAGAACCAGCAGACGATCAGGTCGCAGATCGTCGTGATGCCGACGTAGAGGGCGAAGCCCTTGACCGAGCCGACGCTCAGCCAGAACAGGATCAGCGCCGACATCAGGCCGATGAAGTTCGCCGCCAGGATCGTCTTCCAGGTGGCGTCGAAGCTGCGCGGCGCGGCGTTGGCGAGCGAACGACCCTGCCGGGTCTCGTCACGCAACCGCTCGAACAGCACGATGTACGTGTCGACGGTGATACCGATCGACACGATCACACCGGTGGCGCCGGCCAGCGTGAACGCGTAGTTGGTGGCCTGCGAGACGTACGTGGCGAGCAGGTAGACGGTCGCCGCCCACACGAGCAGACCGGCCACGATGACGACGGCGAGGCGGCGGTAGTAGATCGTCATGTAGACGAGGGTCAGCGCCACGCCGATGAGTCCGGAGATGATCGCCGCGTTCAGGGCGTCCTGTCCGGCGGTCGGCGAGACGGTTTCGACGCGCTCCTGCACCATCTGGATCGGGAAGGCGCCACGGTTGAGCACCTCGGCGAGCGAGCGGGCCTCGTCCTCGGTGAACGTGCCGGAGATCTGCACCGAACCCGGGAACGTCGGGGTCTGGACGACCGGGGCCGACTGGATGACGTCGTCGAGCACGATCGCGAGCTGCGTCGTGGGGCAGACGGCGGTGCCGTTGTAGCACTGCGTCGCCAGAGCGTTCCACTGGTTCTGACCGGTGTTGCTCAGGTCGACGGCGACGATCCAGCGACCCTGCTGGTCGAGGTCGACGCCGGCGCTCTTGCGGACGAACACCTCACCGGTGGCGTCGGAGGGACCGACGATGCAGGTGCCGCCGTCGAGATTCGGCAGTGCGCTCTGGCCCGCTGCCTCGTCGGGCGTGCCGCCGGCGCAGGTGAGCACCGGTCGGAGCGACACGATGCCCGACACGGACACCGCTTCGAGTGCTTCCGCCTGGTCACGCACGCCGGGCAGGTCGACGATCACGTTGGCGCCCTCGACGCGCACGTCGGGCTCGGCGATGCCGGTGGATTCGAGCTGGTCGCGCACGAGATCGCGCACGAAGGACAGATCTTCTCCGCTCGCGTCGTCGGTGTCGGG
>JBPEWX010000641.1:0-4455 GCA_052032235.1 Ilumatobacter sp.
CTTTCGTCGCGGTTGGTTTCGACGATGCGACGACGCAATGGATCCGACACCTTTCGTCGGGAGATGTCGGTCGGCGGGGTGAGGATCGGTAAGACTCGGGGGCGATGGCAAAGCTCTCCGAACTGCTTCGCGAGCACACGACCCTCGACCGTGACCAGGTGGGCCACCTCAATCGCCTGGTGTCGGAATGGGGGATGCTGGCCGACTTCTGCTTCAGCGACTTGATGCTCTACGTGCCCACCACCGACGGCCGTTGGGGGGTGGTCGCACAGGTGCGCCCCGCCACCGGCCAGACGATGTACCACACCGACTTCGTCGGGGCGTGGGCGAGCGAGTCCGAGACCGCACTGCTCGACAAGGCCCTGTCGTCCGGGCAACCGGTCGAGGGTGAGATCACCTCCGACGAGGTGCCGCCCGACACCCACCTGCTGGCGATCCCCGTCGCGTACGAGGGCAAGCCGATCGCGGTCCTGAGTCGGGAATGGATCGAGCAGGGCGGTCGACGCCAGGGCGAACTGGAACGCGCCTACTGGTCGATCTTCGAGCGGTTCGAGAAGATGGTCGTCGACGGGGTGTTCCCGTTCCCGCAGCGTGCGGGCGACTCGAGCGCCGCGCCGCGCGTCGGCGACGGCGTGATGCTGCTCGACGGCAACGCCGAGGTGCAGTACGTCTCGCCGAACGCCAACTCGGCGCTGCACCGCGTCGGCATCCAGGCGAGCGCGATCGGGATGCGGCTCTCCGAGCTCGGCTTCCACGACGGCCCGGTGCGCCAGGCGTTCGAGCGCCACGAGCCCGTCATCGAGGAGTTCGAACAGGCACCCCAGATCACCCTGCTGTGTCGCGCCGTCCCGTTCCTCGACGGCGACGACGTGCCCGGCGCGGTCCTGCTGATCCGTGACGTCACCGAGCTCCGCAAGCGCGACCGACTGCTGCTCAGCAAGGACGCCACGATCCGCGAGATCCACCACCGGGTCAAGAACAACCTCCAGACGATCTCGTCGCTGTTGCGGCTCCAGGCCCGTCGTCTCACGCACCCCGAGGCGATCGCCGCCGTCGGCGAATCGGTGCGCCGTATCCGGACGATCGCGCTCGTCCACGAGGCGCTGTCGCGCGAACCCGGCGACGACGTCACGTTCATGGAGATCGTCCGACCGCTGCTCCGCCTCGCGGAGGAGGGTCTGCAGTCGCCCGACCGCCCGGTCCGGTTCACGGTGCAGGGTGACGGCGGGCGAATCCCGGCTGCGATCGCGACGCCGCTGTCCGTCGTGCTCACCGAGCTGCTGCAGAACGCCGTCGATCACGGCTTCCCCGAGGGGTCGGGGGGCGGGTCGGTCGTCGTCCGACTGTCGAACGACGGCGACGCCATGCACCTCCAGGTCATCGACGACGGGCGTGGTGTCGACGGCAACTTCAGCCTCGACGACGCGACCGGACTCGGACTGTCGATCGTGCGCACCCTCGTCACGACCGAGTTGAACGGCACGATCGACATGCGCCCGCTGGCCCCGGCCGACGCGGCGTCGGCCGGACTCGACGTCGAGACGACCAAGCGCGGCACCGTCGTCGAACTGTCGGTCCCGGTTCACGACGAGGAGTGATCGGTGCGCGCCGCTCCGTCGGGGCGCACCAGCATCGCACTCGTCGCCGTTGCCCTCGTCGCCGTCTGGTCGATCGGGCTGTGGTACTTCGACCCGTGGGTCGCACACAACGACTTCGCCGTGTTCCGACTCCGGTTGGAGCGGATCCTCGGCGGTGAGCCCGGCCTCCTCGGCGCCTACTCGCGCCTCGGGGTCACGCACCCCGGTCCGGCGCGAGAATGGTTGTTCGCGATCCCCTACTGGCTGAGCGGGCGGCGCGCCGCCGCGCTCCCGGCCACCGCGCTCGTGATCAATCTGTCGTTCCTGGCGGTCGCGTCGGTGATCGCATGGCGGCGTCGGCGTCACTGGATCGGGGTCATCACGGCCGGTGGTGGGGCGATCCTCGTCATCGCGATGCGCGATCAGCTCGACAGCCCGTGGAACCCGCACCTGGCCGTGTTGCCGCTCTTCGTCGCCGCAGTCGCGACGGTGCTGGTGCTCGACGGCTCGCGTTCCGGGTGGGCCGTGGCGGTGATCGCCGCCTCGTTCGCCGGTCAGCTGCACGCCTCGGCACTCGTCGTCGCCGGGGCGCTGTTCGTCCTCGTGCTCGTCGGGGAGTGCCGTCGCGACATCGGCCGATGGTGGCGGCCCGTCGGGCTCGGAGCGTTGTTGTGGATCGGTCCGGTGCTCGACCTGTTCCGTGGCGGCGACGCGAACCTGGTCCGGTTGTTGACGGTCGACGGTGGTGAGCGCATCGGGGCGACGGCGGCGCTCGCCCAGCTCTCCCGCCTGGTCTGGCCGCCGACGCCGATCACCGCCCTGGCGATCGAGCCCGACACCCAGCTGTTCGTCGGCTGGTCGCGGTGGTGGCTGGTCGTGGTCGTGGTCGCGGTCGTCGTCGGGATCGTTCGTGGCGAACGTGACCTGCGGGCGTCGGCCGTCGTCGCGCTCGTCGGAGCCGCGGCATCGGCGATCTCGATCGCTGCGTTCGTCGAGCCCTCGTTCCGGTACCTGTACGGCCCGCTGCAGGCGGTGGCGGTGTTCGTCCTGGCGACTGCCGTCGCCGTCGTCGTCGCCCGGTCCGTGCCCGATGCGATCGAGACCGTCCGGGTCGGATCGGCGGCGGTCGCCGTGTTCGCCGTGGCCGTCGTCGCGTCGCTGGCCGCGACGTCGCGCCACGATCACGAGTCGGCGGCACGTGCCGAGCTCGCGTTGGAGGAGGCGGTCGGACGTCATCTCGCGATGAACCCGGATTGGGACACCGTGACGTTGCTGGCCCTCGACGTCCGGGCCGCCAACCCCGTGGCCGAACTGGCCGACGTCCTCGTGCGTCGCGGTCTCGATCCGCGGTCGACGCGACCCGAGGTCGACGTGCCGGCTCCCGACGGCGGGGGAGTGGCCTATGTGGTGGCGATGGGGGCGTCGCTGGAGTGTCTGCTGGAGGCGGGCCTCGATCCGCTGACCGACGGGACGGTGCCCCGGGTCGGGTCGGACATCGCCCTGTTCGCCCTCGATCTCGACGACCCGGGTGTTGCCGGACCGTGCGTCGCCTCCGCAACAAGTTTGTAACATTCGTCACCTGACTGTCATGTCGTCGAATTCGGTGACACACTGCGCGGGTGCTCCAAGAACTCCTCGACGTCCTCGCCGGCCACGCGGTGACCCGCCCCGGCACCGTGGTGATCATCGTCCTGTCGGCGATGGTCCTGACGCGCTTGGCTCGCGTCGTGTCCCGGCGCGTGATCAAGCGACTGGCGATCCACAGCCGACCCGGTCACGGTCTCTGGCGGACGCGGGCCCGCCGGATCGGCGGTGAAACGCGCGAAGCCGGTGAGCAGCGCCGCCGTCAGCGCATCGATGCCGCGTCGCGGATGGTGAGCCACCTTGCGTCGGTCGCCATCTGGCTCGTCGCCATGATCGTCATGTTCAACGTGCTCGAGATCGACCCGGCGTTCTTCCTGTCGAGCGCCGGGTTCATCGGTGCGGGGCTCGCGATCGGCGGGCAGCACAAGGTGAACGACTACCTCACCGGCTTGTCGGTGCACTTCGAGGACCGGTACGGGGTCGGTGACCTCGTCGAGGCCGACATCGGGTGGAGCCTGCCGATCCGTGGTGTCGTCGACCACGTCGGACTGTTCAGTACCCGGATCCGTGCCGCCGACAGCACGATGCACCTGCCCAACAACGCGCTGGTCAACATCCGGAACCTGTCGCAGGAGCCGACCTCGGTCGAGTTGAACGTGAAGGCGCCCGACGACGCGGACGCAGACGACGTGGCGGCGATGCTGAAGCGCCTGGCCGGCACCGACGGTCTGACCGACGTCGTGTTCGTCGGCGATCTCGACGCCGATCGGGACGAGGCCGGCGAGATCAGGGTCCGAGCGGCGACCGCAGGCGGTCTCGACGACCGGCGGCGGGCCGAACTCGTGCAGCGTGCCGAGAGCGCGCTGCGCCCGTGAGGGCCGATGGGGTGCTCAGCTGGCCTGCTGGCGTGCCGCGCGAGCGGCTGCGGCGCGCTGGCGGCGGATGGAGCGGCGCTCCTCCTCGGTGAGGCCGCCCCAGATGCCGGAGTCCTGGTTGGTGTCGAGTGCGTAGTCGAGGCACTCCTGCTGGACCGTGCACTCGTGGCAGACCCGCTTGGCGTGATCCTGCGACACGAGCGCCTGGCCGGTGGTGCCGACCGGGAAGAAGAGTTCGGGGTCGGTATCGCGGCACAGAGCGTGATCGCGCCACACGTCGTCGGCGGCGGCGAGAGCGAGGGCGGACGCGAGGTTCGACACATGAACTCCTGAGGAACGGTGGGGGGCGGGAACCTGAATCGGCCACACGGCCGAGTCGCCGCTCACAGTAGATCCCACCTGAGAGCATGGCAAGAAGA
>JBPEWX010000642.1:0-2094 GCA_052032235.1 Ilumatobacter sp.
ACCGAATACCGGCGGCAGCCACTCGTCGAGTCGTTCGACGATGGCGTCGTCGCTCCGGCCGAGCAGGTGGCCGTCGTTCGGCAGGATCTCGAGGTCGCCGTATCCGGCGATCATGCGAACCATCTCGCTCGACTGGGGCGGCAGGATCTCGTCGTGCTCGCCGTGGAACAGCAGGAGCGGCCGCCCGGCGAGCGCTCCGGCCACCTCGCAGCCGGCCGACTGGGTCGCGAACGTGACGACGCCGTCGACCTCCGCCGTCATCACGACCGCGGTGCGGATCACGACGGCACCACCGAAGCTGTGCCCCATCACCACGACGTGTTCGGCGCCGTCGGCGACGGCCATCTCGACTGCGCAGGCGACGTCGTGCGCGCACCGGTCGAGGTCGTTCGGAATGCGGTAGCCGACTCGGTAGGTCGCGACACCACGGTCGGCCCACCGGGCGGCAAGTGAGGTGTAGAGCCCGTGACCCGGGCCGAGCACGCCACCCATCGCCCCACCGCACGCGACGATCGCCGCCGTCGGTGATCCGTCCGGCGGCATCGTCCGGAAGACCGACAGCAGGCCGTGGCCCGTGTAGATCTCGGTGTGGGTCAGCCCCGGCGCGAGGTCGACCGATCCGCGGGCGAACACCTGGAGCGAGTCGAGCGCGCTCGGACCGTCGCTGCGGGGTCGGTCGGCCACGACGCTCAGGCGGCCGAACGCAGAACCGACCCCGGTCGGTGACCGGTGTGGGTGTCGTTGTCGACGATCTGGGTGCCGTTGCAGATGACCGCGTCGTAGCCGGTCGCGCCCTGGAACAGGCGGCCGCCGCCGTCGGGGAAGTCGCGCACGAACTCGGGAACCGACTCGACGAGTCGGTCGACGTCGATCACGTTGACGTCGGCTCGCATGCCTTCGGCGATCGTGCCGCGGTCGGTGAGCCCGACGACCCGGGCGGGCGCCGAACTCATGCGGCGGACGGCCTCGGCGAAACTCATCGCCTTGCGTTCGCCGACCCAGTAGCGCAACACGAAGGTGGTCCAGCCGGCGTCCATCACCTGACCGACGTGGGCGCCGGCGTCGCCGAGTCCGGGCAGCACGTGCTCGGAGGTGATCAGCGACTCGACGGCGTCGATGCTGCGGTTGAACAGGCGGACGGTGAACAGGGCCTGGCCGTCGGTCTCGCGCTCGATGCGCAGGAACGTCTCGGCCGGGTGTTCACCGGCGGCCTCGGCCATCGCGCCGAGGCTGTGCTCGGGACCGTCGACGTAACGCGGCACGTCGTCGCCGAGCGGGAAGATCAGCGACGCCGGTGTCTTCGGCGGGCGCTGCTTCGCCTGCTCGACGAGTTCGGCGACGAACGCGTCGTCGTGGATCGCAGCGAGCCGGTCCTCGAAGCTCATTGCGTTCAGCTGCTTCCAGGGCCCGCCGCGGAAGTACATGTCGTTCTGCAGGCCCATGATGAGCCCCGACGGCCGGGGGATGCACAGGCCCGTGACGTCGTAGCCCTCGTCGTTCAGCGTCGAGACGATGTCGGCCATCATCTTCCCCGATTCGGGGTTCTCGCTCACGCCGGTGCTGAACAGCACACGTCCGCCGGCCGCGTCGGCCTGCTTGCGGATCAGGTCGATCTCCCCGGCGAAGTCGCCGGTGAAGTTCGGGACGTTCTGGGTCAGACCGTTCTCGCCGAGTGCTCGCGCGACGGCGACCATCTCGTCGTGCGGTGCGGTCGTGCCCGGCACGTAGCGCCCGTCGGGCATGAAGTGGAGAAGGATCCGCGAGGTCGAGAACCCGACGGCGCCCTCGCTGACGGCCTTCGCCGCTGCCTCGGCGATCCCGGCGATGTCGGCCTCGCTCGGGTCGCCTTCGATGCCGCGCTCGCCCATCACGTACGGGCGCACCGCGCAGTGACCGACGAGCCCCATCACGTTGATCGCGGGGTCGAGTTCGTCGATCGCGTCGAGGTACTCGCCGTAGCTCTCCCACGTCCACGGCAGGCCGTCGAGGATTGCCTTGGCCGGAATGTCCTCGACGCTCTCCATCATGTGGGCGAGCATCTCGCGGCCGTTCGGCTCGCACGGTGCGAACGTGACGCCGCAGTTGCCGAGCAGG
>JBPEWX010000643.1:0-4656 GCA_052032235.1 Ilumatobacter sp.
CTTTCGGCAACGAGCGGACGATGTCAACGCCGCGATCGGCGAATCTGGCTCACACCAACTCGATGCGGGCCATGGGGGCTTTATCGCCCTCACGCGGCCCGAGCTTCAGGATGCGGGTGTAGCCGCCGTTGCGCTCGATGTACCGGGGGGCCACGTCGTTGACGAGCTTGTGGGTCATCTCGCGGTCACCCAGGTACCCCTGGATCTGGCGGATGCGGTGCACGCGCATCGGGCCGTCCTGGGCCTTCTTGGCCTTGGTGATGAGCTTCTCGGCGACCGGGCGCAGCGCCTTGGCCTTGGCCTCGGTCGTGGTGATGCCCTCGGCGGCGAAGAGCGAGGCAGCGAGGTTCGCCATCATGAGGCGCTGGTGCTGCGAGCTGCCGCCGAAGTTGCGGGCGCGTCGTGGGGTTGCAGGCATGTCGGTTCTTTTCCTTGTATCCGTTCGAAGCGGTTCAGCCGCGCAGCGTCAGGCCGCGCTCGTCCAGCTTCTCCTTGACCTCGTCCAGGCTCTTCTGGCCGAAGTTCGTGATGTTGAGCAGGTCGTCCTCGGTCTTGGTGAGGAGTTCGCCGACCGTGTTGACCTGGGCGCGCTTGAGGCAGTTGCGGGGGCGCTCCGACAGGTCGAGATCTTCGATCGGGAGTTCGAGGTCGGGCGAGCTCGTCGCCGTGTCGACCATCTCACCGAGTTCGAGGCCCTTGGGCTCCTCGGCCATGTTGGCGACGAGGTCGACGAGCGAACGCAGGGTGGCGCCGGCCGAGGCCAGTGCGTCGGCTGCGGTCATCGAGCCGTCGGTCTCGATCTCGAGGATGAGGTTGTCGTACTCGGTCGACTGCTCGACGCGGGTCGGCTCGACGTCGAAGCTGACGCGGCGGACCGGGCTGAAGATCGCATCGATCGGGATCACACCGATGGTGCGGGACTCGGTCTCGCGCTGGCTCGAGGCGTAACCGCGACCCTGCTCGACGGTGAGGTCGATGGCGAGACGGGCCTTGCCGTTGAGGGTGGCGATCGGGAGATCCTTGTTGAGGATCTCGACGTCGGCCGGGCACTCGATGTCGCCGGCGGTGACGACGGCGGGACCGCGCACGTCGAGGCGCAGGTTCACCGACTCCTCGGCCTCGCAGGTGAGGACGACGTCTTTCAGGTTCAGGATGATGTCGGTGACGTCCTCGGCGACACCGGAGATGGTGTCGAACTCGTGGAGGGCGTCGTCGAAGCGCACCGTCGTGATGGCTGCGCCGGGGATCGACGACAGGAGGGTACGGCGGAGCGAGTTGCCGAGCGTGTGGCCGAAGCCGGGCTCGAGCGGACCGATCGCGAAGCGCTGCTGATTGTTGGACTCCTCGCCGAGGGCTTCGACGGAGGGGCGCTGCATGACGAGCATGATGCTGCGGTGATCCTTTCTGAGGGTTGAACGGTCGTTCGGGTGTGTGATCTGCAGCGGCTCACGCCGCGGCCTACACGAAGGATTACTTCGAGTAGAGCTCGACGATGAGCGATTCGCGGACGGGCACGTCGATGTGCTCGCGCTGGGGGAGGTCGCGGACGGTGACCTGCTTGCCGCCGTCGCCGACCTCGAGCCACCCGACGACCGAGCGGTCGAGCACGTCGAGGTTGTGCTGGATGACGATCATGTTGGCGGCCTTGGGCGAGAGCGACACGACGTCGCCCTTGCGGACGCGGAACGACGGGATGTCGACGCGCTTGCCGTTCACGTGGATGAGACCGTGGTTGACGAACTGGCGTGCCTGCGGGCGGGTCGAGCCCCAGCCGGCGCGGTACACGACGTTGTCGAGGCGGCACTCGAGCATGATGAGGAGGTTCTCACCGGTGTTGCCATCGGTGCGGAGCGCCTCGTTGTAGGTCTTCTTGAACTGCTTCTCGAGCAGGCCGTAGATGTACTTCGCCTTCTGCTTCTCCTGCAGCTGGGCGAGGTACTCGCTGCCGGCGTTGCGGCGACGGCTGCGACCGTGCGCACCCGGCGGGAAGGGCCGGCGATCGAGCGCCTTGCGACCCTTCTCGTTCTCGAAGATGTTGGTGGACAGGCGGCGCGACAGGCGCACCTTGGGTCCGGTGTAACGAGCCATGTGTCTTCGTTCCTCTGTGTTCAGCCGCGACGACGCTTGGGCTGGCGGCAGCCGTTGTGCGGGACCGGCGTGACGTCCTTGATCGAGATGACCTCGATGCCGGTGTTCTGGATGGAGCGGACCGCGGTGTCGCGACCCGAACCCGGGCCCTTCACCTGCACCTCGGCGCGGCGGAGGCCGTGCTCGATCGCCGCGTTGGCGGCGCGCTCGGCGGCCTGCTGCGCGGCGTACGGGGTGCTCTTGCGGCTGCCCTTGAACCCGACGCCACCCGACGACGCCCACGAGATGACGTTGCCGGCGGTGTCGGTGATCGTGACGATCGTGTTGTTGAACGAGCTCTTGATGTGCACGACGCCGGTCGAGATGTTCTTCCGGTCGCGACGGCGGGGGCGGCGACCGCCCGATCCTGCCTTGGCCATTACTTCCTCACAGCCTTCTTCTTGTTGGCAACGGTGCGCTTCGGACCCTTGCGGGTACGAGCGTTGGTGTGGGTGCGCTGGCCACGGACCGGCAGCCCCTTGCGGTGTCGGACGCCCTGGAGGCTTCCGATCTCGATCTTGCGCTTGATGTCGTTCTGGACATCGCGGCGGAGGTCACCTTCGATCGTCAGGTTCTGATCGACGTACTGACGGATCTGGTTGACCTCGTCCTCGGTGAGGGAGGAGACCTTGGTGTTGCGGTCGAGACCGAGCTCGTCACACATCTTCTGGGCGGTCGTCTTGCCGATCCCGAAGATGTAGGTGAGCGAGATCTCGAGCCGCTTTTCGCGGGGGATATCGACGCCGGCGATACGTGCCATGGTGTTCGTTGCTTCCTCTTACTCAGCCCTGGCGCTGCTTGTGGCGCGGGTTCTCACAGATGACTTGGACGCGCCCGTGCCGGCGGATCACGCGGCACTTCTCGCACATCTTCTTGACGCTCGGTCGGACCTTCACAGCGGTTCTCTCACTTGTAGCGGTACGTAATACGGCCTCGGGTGAGGTCGTAGGGAGTGAGCTCGACCTGCACCTTGTCGCCTGGCAGGATGCGGATGTAGTGCATGCGCATCTTCCCGGAGATGTGAGCCAACACCTTGTGGCCATTTTCCAGTTCGACCCGGAACATCGCATTGGGGAGTGACTCGATGATCGTGCCTTCGAGCACGATGGCATCTTCCTTGGGCTTCGGCAGGGCTACGCTCCTCGTTGTGGACCTGGGCATTCACCCAGGTCAGCGGACTCTTCGTTTCGGCCGACACGCGCGGATGCGCACAGACCGGCAGATCATGCTATCGGAGCCTTCCGCGATCCCCACTGCCCAGATCCGCCACTTTTTCGGACGGCTGTGGTAGTGGCCGGGCGGGCCGAACGGGCTACGAGGTGGCGGGTTCGGACGACACGCGGCCGTGCCCGGTCGGGGCCCGGATGCCGATCAGGTAGTTGAAGGCCGCGAGCGCGAAGACGCAGGTCACGAGTGCGAAACCGACCCGGCCGGGCAGGTCGAGCAGGATCGGGATGACCGCCGCGATCACCCAGCCGAGCTGGAACCGGGTCTCGAACTGGGCGAAGGCCTGACCCCGATTGGTGTCCGGACCGTCACGTTGGACGATCGATTCGAACGACAGCCGACCGAGCGCGGCGGCGAAGTTGACGACCGCCGCCACGGCGATGCCGAGCATCGGCCCGCCGACGATGGTCGCCGCGAGCCCGACGACGGCGGGAGCGACGAGGGCCACGACGAGCATCCGCTCCTCGTGCAGGGTCCGTCGGAGCCGCGGTGCGACCGAGTTGCCGATCAGCGTGCCGATCGACGACAGCCCGACGGCGAGCGCGAGCAGCTGCTTCTCGTTCGGCTCGCCGCGGAACCAGAACGCGAGGTGGAACAGCATGAAGCCCGACGCCGCCCGCAGGATGAACATCGCCACCCAGCCCAGCTGCAGCCCGACGGTCGGTTCGAGTTCGGTCGCAGCCGATGGCTCGTGGGTGTCGACCCGGAGCTCGTCGGGGAGTCCGATCGAGAACATCAGGGCGACGCCGAACAGCAGCGCTCCGTAGAGCAAGGTGGCGGGTGATCCGATCGTGAGCTGGAGCGCCCCGGCCGGGATGACGGCGACCGTGCCGGCGACACCGGCGATCACGCCGAGCTTGGAGTTCGCCTCGACCAGTTCGTCGTCGCTGCGCACCACGGCGGGCACCAGCGCCGACTTCGACACCGTGTATGTCTTCTGCAGCACGAGCGCCGCGAAGACCAGCGGGAACAGGACGATGTCGTCGGCGAAGCGCACCATGAGGAGCTGGACGACGATCCTCGACGCGGCCACCACCTGCACGATCAGTTTCCGCCCACCGCGCACCCGGTCGATGGCGGGGCCGATGGCGGGCGCGACCAGCAGGAACGGCGCGAAGCTGACGAGCAGGAAGGCGAGCACCCTGCTCCGGGCGCCGTTCGGGTCGACGTCGAAGAAGAACGAGTCGGCGAGCGCGACGACCATCGCCGCTTCGCCGCCCATCATCGCCGCGTGGGTGAAGGCGAGCTGCTGGAACCTCGAGTTCGCCTTCCATCCGGCCACGTCGCCGATCGTACGCGGCG
>JBPEWX010000644.1:0-2630 GCA_052032235.1 Ilumatobacter sp.
TCGCCGACGAGTTCGGCGGCCGAGGCGTCGATCTTGCCGCGGCTGTAGTCGTCGATGTCGAGGCCCTGGACGATCTCGTACGTGCCGTCGCTGCAGGTGCACGGGAACGACGAGATGATGCCCTCCGGCACGCCGTAGCTGCCGTCGGACGGGATCGCCATCGAGACCCAGTCACCCTCGGGCGTGCCGAGGGTCCACGAGCGGATGTGGTCGACCGCGGCGCTGGCGGCCGACGCAGCCGACGAGGCACCACGGGCGTCGATGATGGCGGCGCCGCGCTTCTGCACGGTCGGGATGAACGTGCCGTCGACCCACTCGTGGTCGTTGACGGCCTCGTACGCGTTCTTGCCGCCGACCTCGCAGTGGAACAGGTCGGGGTACTGGGTCGCCGAGTGGTTGCCCCAGATCGTCATCTTCTTCACGTCGGTGACCGGCGTGCCGAGCTTCTGGGCCACCTGGGTCATCGCGCGGTTGTGGTCGAGACGCGTCATGGCGGTGAAACGGCCGGGGTCGAGATCCTTGGCGTTCTGCTGTGCGATGAGCGCATTGGTGTTGGCCGGGTTGCCGACCACGAGCACCTTGACGTCACGCTTGGCCGAGCGGGACAGTGCCTCGCCCTGCGGCTTGAAGATGCCACCGTTGGCGGACAGGAGGTCGGCACGCTCCATGCCGGCCTTGCGCGGCATCGCACCGACGAGCAGTGCCACGTCGGCGTCGCCGAACGCCACGTCGGCGTCGTCGGTGCAGACGATCTCGGTGAGGAGCGGGAACGCCGAGTCGTCGAGTTCCATCTTCACGCCCTCGAGCGCGCCGAGCGCCGGCGTGATCTCGAGGAGTTGGAGGGCGACCGGTGTGTCGGGGCCGAGCATCGACCCGGACGCGATCCGGAACAGGAGGGAGTAACCGATCTGACCGGCGGCGCCGGTCACAGCAACACGAACTGGTGACGTCATAGCGCCGAGCGTACGCGCATTCCCGCCGCAACCCCAAGGGCAAGAAGACCCACGGAAGCAGTCAGGTCGGCTGACGTCGGTTGATGTCAGACATCAACCGACCGGTGGGCTCGGTCAGCGGCCGGTGTACGAGCGGATGAGGTTGGCGTAGAAGGTGACGCCGTCGGCCGACAGGTGGATGCCGTCGGCGGCGAAGCAGTTGCCGGTGCACTCGTACGACTTGTTGGCCCAGTCGACGACGATCACGTTCGGTCGACTGTCGGCGGCCGCGATCATCGCGTTGTTCGAGGCCGTCCACGAGCGATCGGCTCGCACGTTCAGCAACAGCACGTTCTTGTACTTGGGCGGACTCAGCGCGTCGAGGAGGGCGTCGAGGTCGTCCTGCTCGATCGGACCGTTCGTGCCGAGATGGATCGTCACCGGGCTGTCGCCGATCAGGTCTTTCTCGACGAGCTGCTGGACGGCGGGCACGATGTCGCCGAACTGGCGGCTCTTCTGGGCGTCGACGACGTAGCCGCGCGAGCTCAGCTCGTTGGCGGCGCCCAACATCACGGAGTCGCCGATCGCCAGATAGTCGACCGGTTCGGCCGGCAACGTGGTCGTGGTCGTCGTGGTGGTCGACGACGTCGTCGTGGTCGTCTCCCCCGGCACCGTGTCGGGAACGGTCGTGGGACCGGTCGCGACCGGCGGCGCCGTGGTGCCGGTGGCGGTGTCGCCGCCGAGCAGATCGGTGAGGTCGGTGGTCGCTCCCTCGTTCTCCTCGAACGACTGCTCGTTGGCCGACTTCTCGACGTCGGCGAGCGACATGAACAGCGAACCGGCGACCAGCAGGCCGACGCAGCCGAACATGGTGCCGGTGGCCAGCAGTCGCGGGACCGGGTCGCGGCGGCGGCGGAGTCCGCGCCACCACGGGCCGAACTGGCGCTTGCGGATCGGGGTCTCGATGAACCGGTACGACAACTCGGCGAGGACGAAGGTCGCCACGATGCCGATCAGGAACTGCGATCCGGTGAGGCCGGCACGCGTCGGGTCTTTCAGGATCTGATAGATCGGCCAGGAGTAGAGATAGAGACCGTACGACCGGGTACCGATGTAGACCATCGGCCGGGCGCCGAGCCAGCGTGCCGACAGGGTGTACGGGTGGGTGACCGCGGCGATCATGAAGAGGGTCGCGATCGAGGTGAGCAGGAAGCCACCTCGGAACAGGAACGAGTTCGTGCCGAGGCCGGGCTTGAAGCTCAACCACCAGCACGACACGGCGATGATCACCAGGCCGACGAGCGACACGAGGTCGAGCAGTCGGTCGGCCTTGCGGAGTGGTCCGCGCATGATGGCCACCGGACGCCACACCATGGCGAACGCGGCGCCGAGCAGGATGCCGCTCGAACGGGTGATGGTCGACAGGTACAGGAAGTTCTGCTTGGAGATGCAGCGGTCGCCGACCGTCCAGTAGGCGTCGGGAGTCGTCTCGCAGGTGCCGACGCTGCCGCCGTAGTTGATGAACGCCGTCGCGACCGTGATGAGGAGCGCCGCGAGCACCAGCCAGCGCGCCGTCAAGCCGAGCTTGCGGGTGCCGGACCGCTTCAGGAACAGCACCATCACGAGTGGCCAGATCAGGTAGAACTGCTCCTCGACCGCGAGGCTCCACAGGTGCCGCAGCGGCTCGAACTCGGCCGC
>JBPEWX010000645.1:0-3720 GCA_052032235.1 Ilumatobacter sp.
TCGCCGCCGCCGGCGCCTCGGTGGCGATCTGGGCGCGCAACCCCGACAAGTCGGCCGACGCCTGCGAACGGCTCCGCGCACTCGGTGCCGAAGCGGTCGCGATCACCTGCGACGTCGGCGACGAGGCATCGGTCGCGGCCGCCACGGCGGCGACCGTCGAGCAGCTGGGGCGGATCGACATCTGCGTCGCCAACGCCGGCACCTCCGGCGGCTCGGCGTTCACCGACCTGACCCTCGAGGAGTGGCGGCGCGTCATGTCGATCAACCTCGACGGTGCCTTCCTCACGATGCGCGACTGCGCCCGCCGGATGATCGAGCAGGGCGACGGTGGGGCGATGGTGGCGATCTCGTCGACGTCGGCGGTCCACGGCGCGCCGATGACCGCCCACTACGGCGCGTCGAAGACGGCCCTCCTCGGTCTCGTCCGGGCGACGGCGGTCGGTCTCGCCCGGCACGGCATCCGCGTCAACGCCGTCCTGCCCGGCTGGACCCGCACCGAGATGGCCGAGGGTGGCTACCAGAACGACACCTTCCGTGACGTCACGACCAAGCGCACGCCGGTGCGGCGCTGGGCGACCGGTGACGACTACCGCGAGCTCGCCGCCTATCTGTGCGATCGCACCCAGATCTGGCACACGGGCGACCAGGTCGTCGCCGACGGCGGTTACACGATCTTCTGAGCGCCGGCGTCAGGCAGCCGCCGACGGCAGGACGGTGCCGTAGCGTCGGGCCCGGCCGAGGTCGTCGGCGGGCGTGCCGCCCGCCCACGCGACGTTGCCGTTGACCATCACGGCTCGGACCGTGTCGTCGTTGCGACGGACCAGCCGCCGCAGATCACCGAAGCCGGGCATCTCCGCCTCGTGGATCTCCTCGATCGAGTCGTCGAGACGTTCGGGGTCGATCACGACGAGGTCGGCTCGGGCGCCCACGTGCAACCGACCGGCGTCGATGCGATGGAAGTCGGCGATGTCGGCGGTCAGCTTGTGCACCGCGTGCTCGACCGGCATGAACGGACGGCCGGCGAGCTCGGCGTCGCGGACCCGCTTCAGCATGCGGAGCGGGAAGTTGTAGAACGCCATGTTCCGCAGGTGGGCGCCGGCGTCGGAGAAGCCGATCATCGCCGCCGGGTGCGCCATGATCTGCTCGACGACCTCCGGGTTGCCGTTGGCCACGACGCTGTACCAGCGCAGGTCGTTGCCGTACTCGACCTGCAGATCGAGGAAGGTGTCGAGCGGATCCTGACCCCGTTCCTCGGCGATCTCGGCGAAGGTCCGGCCGGCGAGGCCCGGGTCGGGGCACGACACCACACGCGCCTCGTGCAGGCGCCGGTGGTAGGCGCGTGGGGCGATCTTGTTGCTCCACTGCTTGCGGAACATCTCGCGGTACACGGGGGCCGCCATGAGCTGCGAGCGGGCGTCGGCGTCTTCCAGATGGAGTGCCTGGGTGCCGGCGCCGAACTCCTCGAACACCGGGTTCTCGATCCCGTCGGTGTAGAGGTCGAACGGTGTGGGCAACGCCTGGAACCGGACGTGGGCGCCGAGCCGGTCGTTGTACAGGTTGGTCGCCGCGCCGACGGCCTTCCACACGCCCTTGGCGACCGGCGAGTCCATCAGGGTGAGCAACGACGTGCGCAGCGGTCGGCCCTGACGAGATCGGCCGAGGTCGAGCAGGGGTGCGATCGACCAACGGCTCTGCAAGTCGGGGATCGCCTGGAACACGGCGTCGCGCCGTCGGCAGACCTCGGCCAGGGCCCGGTATTCGGCGAACTTGGCGAACACCGACGGGGTCGGTCGGCTGCGGTAGCGGTCGCCGCCCATCTTGTCCCAGGGCAACAGGTTGACCGACAACCCGAGCAGCCCGGCGTCGATCGACTCGTCGAGGAGGCGACACATCTCGCCCATCTCGGTCTCGGTCGGCTTCACGTCGGCGTCGAGCGACCGGCCGAGTCCCATCACGTGGCTGCGGGCGGTCGAGTGGCCGAGCATCCCGACGACGTTGGGGCCGAGCGGCAACGACCGCAGATGATCGACGTACTCCCCCGGGGTCGTCCAGTCGACGACCTGCTCGAGCAGTGGCAGGACCGTGTCGCGCGGGATCCCCTCGACCCGGCAGAAGGTGTCGGCCAGATCTTCGGGGTCGCCGACGACGAGCGACAGACCGCACGATCCGATCAGCGTGGTGGTGACGCCGTGGCGCAACGACTCCGACAGCTGCGGGTGCAGCTCGAGCTCGGCGTCGTAGTGGGTGTGGATGTCGATGAAACCCGGTGTGACCCAGCAGCCTTCGGCGTCGACGACCTCGACGTCGGCTCCGGCGTCGGCACCGGCACCCGGACCGATCTCGACGATCGTGCCGTCGTCGCCGACGACGACGTCGGCGCGCACCGGTGCGCTCCCCGTCCCGTCGTAGACGGTGCCGTTGCGAATGATGGTCGTCATCTCGATCCCTCCGTGGATGCCGGGGCCATCATCCCGTTCCGCACGCGCGTGATGCGAGTCGGGCGCGACGGCCGGGTCGTCTAGTGTCACGGCTTCACCACAGCAGCACTTCGGGGATGGGGGTTTCCAGTGAGTCTCGACAGCATCGCGTCGATCATTCGGCAGCATCGTGAGGAGCGACCCGACGCGGTCGCGATCGTGGAGGGTGGCACCGAGCACACCTGGCGCTCGATCGACGAGGCGAGCAGCAGGCTCGCCAACGCGATGGCCGCAGCCGGTGTGGGCCGCGGCGACCGGGTCGCCCGCATCGAGAAGAACGGCGTCGACTACTTCGTGACCGTCTTCGCGGCGTCGAAGATCGGGGCGACGCTCGTCGACGTCAACTGGCGCCTCGCACCGCCCGAGAAGCAGCACATCGCCAACGACGCCGGGGCGAAGCTCCTGTTCGTCGGCAACGACTTCGTGGGCGAACTCGGCCTGATCGAACCCGGGCTCGACACCGTCACGGCGACGATCATGGTCGGCGAAGGTGGCGACGGTCGTCCCTCGCTCGAGGAGTTCATGGCCGACCACCCGACCACCGACCCGGGCGTCGAGGCCGCTCCCGACGACATCGCGTTGCAGCTCTACACGTCGGGCACCACCGGGCTGCCGAAGGGCGTCATGTTGTCGAACACGAACTTGTTCGCCCTCATCGACGAGGTGCCGGAGAAGTGGCAGATCCGCCCCGAGTCGGTGTCGCACGTGGTCATGCCGACGTTCCACATTGCCGGATCGGGCTGGGGCATCGTCAGCATGGCGATCGGCGCCAAGGTCGTCCTCGACCGCGACGTCGATCCGTCCGCCATCCTGCGTGAGATCGAGGAGTACAAGATCACGACGGCGATCTACGTGCCGGCCGTGTTGGCCTTTCTCCAGATCGTTCCGAACGCCAACGATCACGACCTGTCGTCGATGGAGCTGATCGTCTACGGCGCGTCGCCGATCACCGAAGACGTGCTGCGCGGCGCCATGAAGCAGTTCTCGGGCACCGACTTCGTCCAGGTGTACGGCCTCACCGAGACGACCGGCGCCGTCGTCGAACTGCCACCCGAAGACCACGACCCGGAGAACCGGCCCGAACTGTTGCGCGCCGCCGGCAAGCCGTATCCGTGGATCGACATGAAGATCGTCGGCGACGACGGCAACGAGGTCGCCGACGGCGAGATCGGCGAGGTGTGGCTCAAGGGCACCCAGATCATGGTCGGCTACTGGAACAAGCCGGACGAGACGGCCAAGGCGC
>JBPEWX010000646.1:0-5900 GCA_052032235.1 Ilumatobacter sp.
ACCAACTCACGGTTCGACAGCCCAACCTCCGAACCCGCTCGAGAACGCCCCGGAACCCTGGTTCCGGGGCGTTCTCGCGTCCACTCGAAAGCATCGCTGCAACCCGAGGGCTGCCATCCTCCACGCTCTGCGGGCGCCGGCAGCGTGCCTCAGCGGCGACCACGCTCGACGAGCGCGATCGCATCGTCGCGGTCGACCGCACCGAGCTTCTTCACCAGGGCGCTGACGTGACTTCGCACGGTGCCCACGGAGACGAACAGTTCGGTCGAGATCTCGCGCGTCGTCCGGCGCTGCCGCAACAACTGCAGGATCTCCCACTCCCGTTCGGTGATCGTGACCTCGCCGCCCGGTGTGCTCACCACACGACCTCGCCCGTGCCGGACCGCGTCGACCAACGGTCGGGCGAACTCGCGCGGGATCGCGACACCGGACCGGACGATCGACCGCATCGACCGCTCGATCGCGTCGACCGACGCGTCGCCCGGACAGAAGCCGACGATGCCGGCGGCGAGCGCGGCCAGGAACTCGTCCGGGCCGCTCACGTCGCCGACGACCAGCACGCGGACGCCCGGCCGTGCGCCGATCAGTCGGGCTGCGGCACCCAACCAGTCGGGGAGCGCGCGATCCATGACCACCACGTCGCCGTCGACGACGTCCTCGGCGCCGAGGCGGTCGTCGCCGTCGACCGCGATGGAGGAACGACCGAGGCGGGCTGCCGCACGCCGGACGCGGAGGGTGAGCTCGTCGTCGATCGCCCAGGCAATCGTTCGCGCCTCGAGATCGACCGCGTCCACCACGGATCGTCCGCTCACGGTGGTGGTATCGACGAGGTGGGACCCCACGTTTCGGACCTCACGAGAATTTCACCGAAACCGAAGCGGAAAAACGGATGTGGGCGGGCCGAAGCCCGCCCACGGTGTTTCCTTCCGTCCCTGGTGCTCACCTGCGGCCGAAACCGTCGGTGGGTTACGGGCGGTACATCGTCCGGGAGGCCACGCGCGTTTCACCGGTCGGGAAATTTCTCCGATCGGGCGTCGACCGCGGTCAACTCGGCGTGGCCCGGCCGTCGTCGGTCACGACGACATCGACCGACACGTCCTGGTCGTCGACAGGCAACTCGTCGAGCAGCTGCTCCGAGAAGCACACGCCGATCGTCACGCAACCGGCGCCGCGTCGCGCCAGGAAGCGGTCGTACCATCCGCCACCGCGGCCCAGTCGGGCGCCGTGCGGGGTGAACCCGAGACCGGGCAGGACGACGACATCGGGGACCGACGGATCGACGGGGTCGGGCGCGTCGGGCGCGGCAGCGGGCAGCACCACCGTCTTGCCGAGTGACCGGCACCACGCGACGAACGATGCGGTCGTCGGCTCGCCGGGCGTCGAGTCGAACACCATCACGACACGGGCCGACCGAACCGCCGGCTCGTCGCGCACGTGCGACCACAGTCGGATCGTTCGTTCACCGGTCGGGTCGAGCCCGGTGCGCGCCGCGCTGAGCCTGGTCCGCAGTTCGCGCTTGCGGTCACCGATCTGCTCCGACACGGCCTCGGACTCTAATGTCGAGGAGGTGAGCGACAACACCGAGCCAACACCCGCTTTCGACGCGCAGGACTTCCGCACCGTGCTCGGCCACTTCCCCACCGGGGTGACGATCGTGACCGGCGCCGACGGCGACGATCCGGTCGGGTTCACGATCGGATCGTTCACGTCGGTCTCGCTCGATCCGCCGCTCGTCGGGTTCCTCCCGATGAAGGACTCCGACACCTGGGCGGCGATCGAACGCAGTGGGTCGTTCTGCGTCAACGTCCTGTCGCGCGACCAGGCCGATCTCTGCTGGCAGTTCGCGCGCAGCGGCAACGAGGCCGAACGGTACGACGACGTCGCCTGGCACGCTGCGCCGTCCGGCTCGCCGATCATCGACCGGGCGGTGGCGTGGATCGACTGCTCGATCGAGCAGGTCTACGAAATGGGCGACCACTACTTCGTCCTCGGTCGCGTCGGCGCCCTCGAAGCAGACGCCGATCACGACGGCAACGGACCCTTCCCTCTCCTGTTCTTCAAGGGCACCCTCGGCGGTTTCGCCGCCGAAGGCTGACGGTCACGCACCGGCGTCGGCAGACTGGAGGTGTGCAAGTCGTGCGACCGTTCACCAGCCCGACCGGACCCGTCACCGACCGTCAGGTCGCCGCCGCGGTCGGCATCGACACCTTCGCGATCGTCCTGTTCGCCGCGATCGGCCGCCGCGAGCACGACCAGGGGGGCGGTCTCGTCGACGTGTTCGAGACCGCCGCGCCGTTCCTGATCGGCCTCGCCGTCGCCTGGCTGGTCGTGCGGGCCTGGCGTCATCCACTGTCGGTCTACGTGGGGCTCGCGATCTGGCCGCTCACCGTCCTCGTCGGCATGATCACGCGGAACCTCGTGTTCGACCGTGGCACGGCGGCCTCGTTCGTCGTGGTCGCGACGTTGTTCATCGGCGCCTGCCTCGTCGGGTGGCGCCTGGCCTGGCGGCTGATCAGCCGGCGTCGGTCGTCCGACGCCGGCGACCCTGTCGCCGTCAGGTGATGTTCGTGATGGCGCCCTTTTCGGCGCCCTGGGCGAGCTTGGCGTACTTCGCCAACACGCCGGTCGTGTAGCGAGGGGCCGGCGGACCCGCCCAGTCGGCACGACGCTGCTCCAGCTCGGCGTCGTCGACCAGCAGGTCGAGCGAGAGCGTCGGGACGTCGATCTTGATGCGGTCGCCGTCGCGAACGAACGCGATCGGACCACCGTCGACCGCCTCCGGCGCGACGTGACCGATACAGAACCCCCAGGTCCCGCCCGAGAACCGACCGTCGGTGATCAACGCACAGTCACTGCCGCGACCGGCGCCCTTCAGCGCACCGGTGATGGCGAGCATCTCGCGCATGCCCGGTCCGCCCTTGGGCCCCTCGTAGCGGATCACGATCACCGTGCCCGGCTCGATCTCGCCGGCCAGCACGGCGTCCATCGCGCCGTCCTCGCCGTCGAAGACGCGGGCGGTGCCCTCGAAGGTCCGCTGCTCCTTGGTGAGCCCGGCGACCTTGACGACGGAACCCTTCGGGGCGAGCGACCCGGTCAGCACGTTGAGGCCGCCCTCGGCATTGATCGGGTTCGAGATCGGGTACACGACGGTGCCGTCGGGCGCCGGCGGGTCGATCTCGGCCAGGTTCTCGGCCATCGTCTTGCCGGTCACGGTGACCTCGTCGCCGTGCAGCAGCCCTTCTTCGAGGAGGTGCTTGAGGACGACCGGCACGCCACCGATCCGGTCGAGGTCGGTCATGTGGAACTTTCCGCCCGGCTTCATGTCGGCGAAGTGCGGGACCCTGGCCGCGACCTTGTTGAAGTCGTCCAGGTCGAGCGCGACGCCGGCCTCGTTCGCGATGGCCAGCAGGTGCAGGACGGCGTTGGTGGACCCGCCGAGCGCATTGGCCAGCGCCATGGCGTTCTCGAACGCACCCTGGGTCAGGATGTCGCTCGGTCGCAGGCCGGTCCGCAGCATCTCGAGCACCGCCGCCCCGGCACGACGGGCGTCGTCTTCGCGTCGGCGGTCGACGGCCGGCGGCGACGCCGATCCGGGCAGCGACAGACCGAGCGCCTCACCGATCGACGACATGGTGTTGGCGGTGAACATGCCGCCACAGGCGCCCTCACCGGGGCAGGCGTTCTTCTCGATCGCGTCGAGTTCGTCCGGCGTGATCGAACCGGCCGCGCAGGCGCCGATCGCCTCGAACACCGAGGTGATGTCGAGCGCCTTGCCGTTCAGGTAGCCCGGCAGCGTCGAGCCGTTGTAGACGAACACGCCCGGCAGGTTCAGTCGGGCGATCGCCATCATCATGCCCGGCATCGACTTGTCACAACCGCCCGTGGCGACGAGACCGTCGAGTCGTTCGCCGTGCATCACGGCCTCGACCGAGTCGGCGATGATCTCGCGCGACACGAGCGAGGCACGCATGCCCTCGTGTCCCATCGAGATGCCGTCCGAGACGGTGATCGTGCCGAACTCGAGGGCGACACCGCCGGCGCGCTGCACGCCGTCCTTCGCGGCAGCGGTGAGTCGGCGGATCGACATGTTGCACGGCGTGATCTCGTTCCACGACGAGGCGATGCCGACCTGCGGCTTGTCCCAGTCGTCGTCGGTGAGTCCGACCGCTCGCAGCATCGCTCGCGACGCAGCCTTCTGGATGCCGTCGGTGACGTCGCGAGAACGCGGCTTGATGTCGACTGGGGTATCGCTCGTCGTCATGAGAGCCGAGGGTAGTGCGACGTGTCCACACGCAGCCTGGTGCAGCCACTACCAGGGGACTGCGTCGCGGCGTCAGGCCATGCCGTCGGGCAGGTCGACGCCGGGCGTCGCGGTCCACGCCCAGTTCCGGAACTCGGCCCGATGCGACGGCACCGACGGGTTCGGCCCGGGCCAGACCGACACGATCTCGGCCTGGAGACGGGCGTCGATGGTGGTTCCCCAGTGCGCCGCCTTCGCGGTGAGCGTCTCGGCCACATCGATCCGGTGGCCGTCGAGTTCGAGCCGAGCGAGGCCGGAGCCGGGCTTGTAGTCGATGTACATCCGGTGCCACGCGGTGTCGGGGGTGAGCGAACCGACCGGCAGCCACACCGGGCCCTGCTCGGTCATCGACCAGGCCCGGATCTCACCGAACTCCGGGACCCAGGGGTTCAGCACCCACTGCACCGCCATCCCGTGGTCGAGCCGCGTGTCGGGACCGTCCCACACGAACAGCCCCATCTCGAGCGTCTGGGCGTTGTACTCCCAGTTCGACGTGGTGGGCAGGTCGGGCAACCGGAACTCGATCTCGGCCGTGTGGCGGAGCGCGAGCCGATGGAGGTCGAGATACCGACGGAACGCGATGGCATGAGCCATCACGCCACGGCGCTGCACATTGGCGGCGAGTTCGGACAGGGCACCGGTGTGCGCCAGGGCGATGTCGTCGGGTCCGACCGGTGCCTGGCCGGGCCCGGTCCAGACTCCGTCGCCGATCACGAGGTCCCAGCCGGTCAGATCGCTCCCGCCCTCGTCGGAGGGGGCCGCGGCGTGGGCGAGGTTCGTGGGCCATGCGGAACCGACCAGCGCCACACCGGCACCGGCGGCGGCCAGCTTGAGCGCGTAGCGACGCGACAACGAGGAGGGGATGGTGGTCATCACGTCCTCATCGACGGCGACCCTGCTCGGGTGAAGCGTTCTTGGCCCGACCTTGACCGACCTGGGCCGATTCACGACGTCCGGTCGGGCGCACTTGCCGAATCCGAGAACCGGGTCGACGGAACGTGGCCGGTCAGGCGGGGTCGCACGCGGGCAGTGGCGCGCCGATGTCGGTCGCCTCGCCGGCGTTCTCGAACGGCGTCTCGACCACGAACTGCCACAGCACGGCGACTCCGACGAGTGCCATCAACGCACCGCCGAGGAAGCCGGCCTGCTTCGACGCGATCTCACCGATCGCGCCGAGCGCCACCCCGCCGACGATCGTGCCGACCTCGAAGAACATCGTGAGCGAGCTGAGCGCCGTGGAACGTTCCTGCTCCGACACCCGGTTGACGACGTTCGCCATCAGCGACGGGTACAGGAACGCCATGCCGACACCGATCACCGCGGCCGCCGCCCACAGCGCCCACGGTTCGGGAACGAGTGCGATGAGGCTCAGACCGGCGGTGAGGAACGCCAAGGCGATCGTGACCGTGCGATGTGCGCCGAGGCGCTCGGGGAGCTTCGCAGCGACGACGCGGAGGCTGACCGACACCAGGCTGTAGACGAGCAACAGACCACCGGCGCCGGGCAGCCCGACCGACTTCGAGTACTCGGGAGCGAACGCCATGAAGACCGAGAAGGCGGCGATGCCGCAGGCGAGGACGAGCCCGGGGGCGAGCGCGGC
>JBPEWX010000647.1:0-4010 GCA_052032235.1 Ilumatobacter sp.
TCGCTGTCGTAGCCGCGGTGCGTGGCGAGGTCGAACGCCACCGACAGACCCTTCTGACCGGCGGCCAGGTTGCGGCGGTAGAAGGCGTTCGACTCCTCGGCGGTGGAGAATCCGGCGTACTGACGGATGGTCCACGGCTGGTTGACGTACATCGTGGGGTACGGGCCACGGACGTACGGCTTGATGCCGGGGTAGGTGTCGAGGAAGTCGACGCCGTCGAGGTCGGCGGGCCCGTACGAGCCGTGCACGGCGATGCCTTCGGGGGTCTCCCAGACGGCTTGGTTCGCGTCGTCGCCGGCATCGTCTCGTCCGGCGGTCGACGCCGTCGTTCGGAGATCGTGGCCGGAGAGATCGGGGATGGTCATGACGGCACTCCCATCTGGTCGAGCGTTCGACTCAGGGTGTCGAGCAGGTCGGTGCCGAGCCCGATCTCGTCGTCGACCCCGTCGAGGCCGACACCGCGGCCGGCGAGGTAGACGGTGGTGGCCCCGGCGTCGCGGAGCGACCGGGCGGCGTCGGCGCCCTGCGCCTCGTACACCGGGTCGGACGAGCACAGGCACACGAAGGTGGTGACCGACGGGTCGAAGTCGGCGACCTCACCCTCGATCGTGCGGATGCCGGCCACTTCGAAGAAGTTCTTGGCGAACGTGGCGCGGGCGGTGGAGGCCGCTGGGCCTCCGAGGGCAGCGAGGAACAACGCCGGACGTTCACCGCTGGCGGCGACGGCGTCGGCGCGGCCTCGCAGCCGTTCGAACTCGTCGCTCAAGCGATGCAGGGTGAACGGTTCGAAGGCCGCACCGCCGCCGTCGACCGGCGAGATCGTCGATGGTGGCGGTGGTGTCTCGGCGATGTTCGGGAATTCGGTGAGCCCGGTGAGGGGACGCTGGCGCGTGGCGACCGCACGAGACCGTTTCGACGTCACCTCGCCGATCGCCTCGTGGATCGAACCGCTCTCGACGGCGGCGACGAGTCCGCCGGCGCCCTCGACACGCTGGAGTTCGTCCCAGGCGACGTCGGCGAGCTGATCGGTGCGGCGCTCGACGTACCACGACCCGCCAGCGATGTCGGTGACCCGGGCGAGATTCGATTCGAGCAGCAGGACCGACTGGGTGTTGCGTGCGATCCGTCGGCCGAGCGCCGAGCCACCCTGCTCGATGAGCACATCGTGTGGCGTCAGCGTGATCGCGTCGGCGTCACCCAGGGCGGCGGCGAAGCAGGCGACGGTCGACCGGAGGGTGTTCACCCACGGGTCGTAGCGGGTGAGCATCGGGCGTGACGCGTCGGCGTGGATGCGCATCGCACACTGCTCGGGCGAGAGGCCCGACAGTTCCCCGATGCGTGACCACAGGGCTCGTGCCGCTCGCAGCTTGCAGATCGTGGCGAACTGGTCGGCGGTTGCAGCGAACCGGAACTCGATCGATGCGAACGCTCGCTCGGTCTCGACGCCGGCGTCGGCGAGGCGGCGCACCGTCTCGACGGCGGCGGCGATCGTCCAGGCGAGTTCTTGTCCGTCGGTGGCACCGGCGTCGTGCCAGACCGTGCCGTCGGCGACGAGGGCACGTGCGTGGGGTGCGCTCTCGGCCAGTTCGTTCACCAGATCGGCGACCGGCGCCATGTCGATCGCGGTGTCGCCACCGGAGCGAGCCCACGCGCCGATCGGGTCGGCGCCGAGCGAGCCGCGGCGAACGCCGGCGTCGATCGCACGGGCGTCCCACACCGCCATGAGTGCTCGTGCGGCTCCGACTCCGGTCGAGTCGGCGGGCGTGGACAGCGAGACCGGTGCAAGATCGAGGAGGACGCCGTCGAGGACCCGGTCGAGCTGATCGGACGTCACGTCGCCGTCGACCTCGACCAGCACGCCGGTCGCGCCCTGCTCGAGTTCGGTGACGGCGTCGGATCCGTCGACAGCGGGCCACACCCGTTGGCGGATCTCCCAGTCGCGCGGCTCGCGGTGCGTACCGCGAACGTATGGGAACTCACCCGGACCGGGACGATCGGTCGGCGCATCCTCGGCGGTGTACAACGGCTCCAGATCGAAGCCGTCCTCGGTGTGCGTGACGAGCTGTTTCGCGAACAGTGCAGCGACCTCGTCGTCGGTTGCGTCGGGGCGATTCCGGGTCAGGACCTTGCGCACGCCGGCAAGCCAGTCGTCGCGGTCGGCGCTCGGGAAATCGGCCCCTGATTGCAGCGGTTCGGTCGTCTGGCCCACGCCTTCAGTCAAGCCGATCCACGCGGACGGGGCCAAGCCGCAGCACCGCTGTTCGAACCCTGAGCGGCCCGCGGCTCGGCCCCGGGATCAGTGCTTCCCGGCGACCGGGTCGGCGTCGTCGACGGTCAGCACGACCTTGCCGCGAGCCGCTCCCGATTCCAGGTACCGCATGGCGTCGGCGGCCCGGTGCAACGGGAATCGCCGATCGATCACCGGCGTGACGTCGCCGGCTTCGACGAGGCCCGCCAGCCGCTCGAGGTGGTCGGCGTCCTCCGACGCGACGAACGTGGTCATGCGCTGCTTCGACACCGACGACCAGGCGACGGCGCGCACCTGGCGGTCGAGGCCGCCGAACCAGCGGCCGCCGCCCTCGCCGCCGACGATCACGAGGGTGCCGTCGGGCGCGAGTGCCCGTCGCAGATCGCGGAGGCGCCGGTTGCCGCCCGTGTCGACGATCACGTCGTACCGGACGTCGCCCGACAACGGATCGTCGACCCGGTGGTCGATCACCGAGGCGGCGCCGAGTGCCCGCACGAGGTCGAGCTTGTCGGTCGAGGCCGTGCCGGCGACCACCGCGCCCGTCGCACGCGCGATCTGGACGGCGTACGTCCCGACCCCACCGGACGCTCCGAGGACGAGCACCTGCTGTCCGGCCGTGACCCGACCGTGGTCCTCGATCGCCTGGAGTGCGGTCGACCCGGTGACGGCCAGCACACCGGCGGCGACGGGGTCGAGCCCGTGCGGCGCCGCGGCCAGCTTTCGCTCTGCGGCGACCGCGTACTCGGCGAACGAGCCACGGGCGACGCCGAAGACACGGTCGCCCTCGACGAAGCGAGTGACGCCCCGCCCGACCGCTTCGACCACACCGGACACGTCGAGGCCGGGGATCGGGTTGCGGGGGCGTCGGAGGCCGAACCCGAGCCGGGTCGGATAGGGCCGACCGGTCATGAGATGGCCGACACCTCGATCGACGCCGGCGGCGACGACTCGGATCAACACGTCGTCGTCGCCGACCGTGGGCCGATCGGTCTCGTCGAGGACGAGTTGGTCGGCGCCGCCATAGCGTCGTTGGACGATCGCCCGCATCCGACCGGGGCGGCGGGAGACGTCGAGCTCGATCGGGTCGATCGCGGCGGTCCTGACGGCGGGGACGGTCGTGGCGGTGGGTGCGTTCGGTGCGGACATGGCGCGCTCCTGTTCGTGTGTGTGCATGTGCATGTGGGTGTCCTGCCGTGTCACTCGGGGCGACCCGAGGCGACGGTCCGGGGGCGGAGCCCTCGGAGCAGGCAGATGGCGAAGCCGAACTCGACGACGAGGGCGATCCCGTAGAACGGGTCGATCACGGCGAGCAGGTCCGGAGCGAACACGGCGGCGAAGGAGCCGACGAGGTACACGGCGCCGGTGGCGTACATGCCGAGTGCGATCCAACGGGGCGTCAGGCGGGAGACCTGGAGCAGGCGTGCGACCGCGAAGCAGCTCAGGGCGAACGCGATCAGGCCGATGTCGTACCCGACCGCGTGGCGTTCGATGGCGTCGAGCGCGCTCTGGGCCGGCTCCGGCAGCACCGTTCCGTCCGTGGTGACGGCGTCGCGGGCGTGGCCGAGCGCGCTCACCAGGAACAGCAGGTTGACCGCGATCACGGCACCCTGCAGCAGGCGCCACACGGTGGCGGTGATGGCGAGCTTCCGGTCGACGTGGCGGAGGAGTCGGAACAAGCCGAACGCCACCATGGCATCGAAGGCGACCATCGCGATGTCGGCGCCGATGCCGGCCCGGAAGAGCCCGGGGTTGTCGGCGATCT
>JBPEWX010000648.1:0-5488 GCA_052032235.1 Ilumatobacter sp.
TCGAGGAACGCGTCACCGGTGTCGCCGGCATGCTCAGTGTGCTGTTCGGGATGGACGCCTCGAAGACGTACCTCTCCCCCGCACCGCTGTACCACGCCGCTCCCCTCCGCTTCTGCATGTCGACCGTCGCCATCGGTGCCACCGTCGTCGTGATGAGCAAGTTCGACGCCGAGGACTACCTCCGGTTGATCGAGAAGTTCGGCGTCACCCACAGCCAGGTCGTGCCGACGATGTTCGTCCGCATGCTCAAGCTGCCCGAGGAGACGCGGGCGAAGTACGACGTGTCGTCGCTCGAGTGCGTGATCCACGCCGCGGCCCCGTGCCCGGTCCCGGTCAAGAAGCAGATGATCGACTGGTGGGGCCCGGTGCTGCACGAGTACTACGCCGGCACCGAGGGCAACGGCTTCTGTTACTGCAACAGTGAGATGTGGCTCGGCCACCAGGGCACCGTCGGCATGCCGATCAACTGTGTCGTGCACATCGTGGGCGAGGACGGCGAGGAGGTCCCGGTCGGCGAGTCCGGCACCGTCTACTTCGAGGGCGGCGCCGAGTTCGAGTACCACAACGACGCCGAGAAGACCGCGGGCTCGCGCCACCCGAAGGGGTGGTCGACCCTCGGCGACGTCGGCTACCTCGACGAGGACAACTACCTGTACCTCACCGACCGCAAGGCGTACATGATCATCTCGGGCGGCGTGAACATCTATCCGCAGGAGGCGGAGAACGTGCTCACGATGCACCCCGACGTCGTCGACGTCGCCGTGTTCGGCGTTCCCAACGACGACTTCGGTGAAGAGGTCAAGGCCGTCGTGCAGCCGAAGGAGATGCCGGCCGACGACGAGGCGGCTGCCGCCCTGTCGGCCTCGCTGATCAAGTACTGCCGCGAGCACCTCGCCGACGTGAAGTGCCCCCGCAGCGTCGACTTCCGCGAAGAACTCCCCCGCCACCCCACCGGCAAGCTCTACAAGCGGCTCCTGAAGGACGAGTACTGGAAGGCCGCCGGCCGCTCCATCTGACGGCGGGTATTGGGCTCGCTGCTCGGGGTGGTCCTAGCCTCGTCGGGATGCATCCGTATCTGGAGTGGCCGGGGCCCCTTGCGTTCGCGCATCGTGGTGGGGCGAGCGACAATCCGGAGAACACGTTGCCGGCGTTCCGGCACGCGGTCGAACTCGGGTACACCTACCTGGAGACCGACGTGCACTCGACGTCGGACGGTGTGCTCGTGGCGTTCCACGACAACGATCTGAGCCGCACCTGCGGCCGCGACGGGCGGATCGACGAGCTCCCGTGGAGTGAGGTGCAGCAGGCCCGGGTCGACGGCACCGAACCGATCCCCTTGTTCGAGGATCTCATGGAGGAGTTCCCGAACGCCCGCGTGAACATCGACTGCAAGGCCGACTCCGGCGTCGACGGGCTGATCGCCTCGCTGAAGCGTCTCGACTGTCTCGACCGGGTCTGTGTCGGCGGCTTCAGCGACCGTCGTCTTCGCCGCATCCGCAAAGAACTCGGCCCCGACCTGTGTACGAGCTTCGGCCCGGCTCAGGTGACGGCGCTGGTCACCGGTGCCACCGTGCCGTGGGGCGGCGAGTGTGCCCAGGTCCCGGTGAAGCAGGGACCGGTCGAGATCGTGACGAAGCGGACCGTCGAGCGCGCCCACCGTCGGGGCTTGCAGGTGCACGTCTGGACGATCGACGACCCCGACGAGATGAACCGTCTGCTCGACCTCGGCGTCGACGGCCTGATGACCGACCGCCCCGCCGTCCTCAAACAGGTGCTGACCGATCGAGGTCAGTGGGTCGACCCCGTCTGAGGTCGCGGCGGACGCCGACGGCGTCGAGTCCGGCGCCGGCCAGCATCGTGAGCGCTCCGACGAGGCTGACCCACGCCCCCCAGCGCACGCTGAACAGGCCCACCTGCGGGGCTCCGAGGACCGCTGCGGCGACGGCTCCCACGTACAGACCGACCACGGTCGCGACCCCGACGGCTCCCCAACCGGCCCATCGGTCCTGCCAGCCGCGCCACGGCCACTGGGCAACGACACACAGCACCAACCCGAGCGGCGCCAACGGCCAGATCGTCAGCGCCAGACCGACCAGCCCGTCGGGTGAGAAGCCGAGCCGTTCGACGATGTCGAGCAACTCGTAACTCGACCGGTCGACCGCCCCGGAGGCGAGCCACGGCAGGAACGTCCCCACCAACGCGACGACGGCGCCGAACGCAGCGGCCGCCCGCCCGGCGAGTCGCACTCAGTCGACCTCTTGCAGGTTCCGCTTCCGGGTCGCGCGCGAGGGGCGGGGCCCGATGTAGGAGCGCCCCGGATCGACGAGGATCGACCCGCGCAGCGCCTCGCGTCCGACGAGCATCCGGAATCCCATCTCGTCCCGGTTCGTGAGGGTCAGGTCGGCGGTGAGGTCGAGGTCGAGCACCCGGATCTTGGTGCGCACCACGTACCGCTCCTCCTCGTGGCCCGTCGAACTGCGGATCGTGCGCCGGTCGACGACGGGCAGCTCGACGTCGACCGCGTCGAGATCGGACATCTGCCAGGGGTGCAGCTGGAACCGGACCCATTCGGCGCCGTCACGCTCGAACGGCTCGATGTCCCAGGCGTGAATGGCCGACGAACGGGCGCCGGTGTCGAGTTTCGCCTTGACCCAACTCACGTCGAGATCGGGCAGCCCGATCCACTCTCGCCATCCGGCAATGGCCAACTGGGCAGACGTCTCGCTCATCACCCGCTAGCTTGCCAATTCTTGGCTATGAAACTCGCCATCCTGTCCCGCGCACCCAAGTCGTACAGCACGCAGCGCCTCCGGACGGCCGCGCTCGACCGCGGCCATCAGGTCAAGGTGCTCAACACCCTGCGGTTCGGCATCGATCTGTCCGAGGACGAACCCGACCTGCAGTTCCGCGGCAAACCGCTGTCGGACTACGACGCCATCCTGCCTCGCATCGGCAACTCGATCACGTACTTCGGTACGGCGGTCGTGCGCCAGTTCGAGCAGATGGACGTCTACACCCCGAACACGGCGAACGGCATCGCGAACTCGCGCGACAAGCTGCGGGCGATCCAGATCCTGAGCCGCCACAACATCGGCATGCCGGCCACCACGTTCGTACGCGACCGGGCCGACGTGATCCCGGCGATCGAGCGGGTCGGCGGCGCCCCGGTCGTCATCAAGCTGCTCGAGGGCACGCAGGGCATCGGCGTGATCCTCGCGCCGGACAACAAGGTGGCCGAGGCGATCATCGAGACGATGCAGAGCACGAAGCAGAACGTGCTCATCCAGGCCTTCGTCAAGGAGAGCAAGGGCCGCGACATCCGTGCCCTGGTCGTGGGCGATCGCGTCGTCGCGGCGATGCGGCGGGTGGCCCAGGGCGACGAGTTCCGTTCGAACGTCCACCGTGGCGGTTCGGTCGAGGCGGTCGAACTCGATCCCGAGTACGAGCAGACCGCCGTCCGCTCGGCCCAGATCATGGGGCTGCGGGTCGCCGGCGTCGACATGCTCGAGGGCAACGACGGCCCGATGGTGATGGAGGTCAACTCCTCCCCCGGCCTCGAGGGCATCGAGACGGCGACCAAGCTCGACGTGGCAGGCGCGATCATCGACTACATCGACAACCAGGTCGCGTTCCCCGACATCGACGTGCGGCAACGCCTCACCGTGTCGACGGGGTACGGCGTCGCCGAACTCGTCGTGCACGAGAGCGCCGACCTGGTCGGCAAGACGCTCGGCGACTCGGGTCTCGGCGAACGCGACATCACGGTGCTGACACTGCACCGCGGGCACACGGTCATCCCGAATCCGCGTCGGGGACGTGAGCTCGAGGCCGGCGACCGTCTGCTGTGTTTCGGCAGGCTCGAGGAGATGCGGTCGATGATCCCCGAGCGTCGCAAGCGTCGGGCACGCGTGAAGAAGCTGCCGAAGGTGCCGATCCACGACGAACGTCCCGACGACGACGTCGACACCGCGACCACCTAGGTTCGGGCGGCATGAATCCGCTCCCCCAGTCGTCCGTCCGGGCCGGCCGTCACCTCGTCGCGTCGGCCGACCAACTCGCCAGCCGAGCAGGCGACGCGATCTTCGCCGCCGGCGGCAACGCCGTCGACGCGGCGATCGCCACCAATGCCGCCATCGCGGTCACGGGACCGCACCTGTGCGGCATGGGCGGCGACCTGTTCGCGCTCGTGCAC
Organism: Ilumatobacter sp.; assembly: GCA_052032235.1. GTDB lineage: Bacteria > Actinomycetota > Acidimicrobiia > Acidimicrobiales > Ilumatobacteraceae > Ilumatobacter. Next base: position 4,193 of record JBPEWX010000648.1, read on the forward strand.
ACCGGCGACGACGTCGTCGCGCTGAACAGCAGCGGACGTGCCGGCACGGGTGCCGACGCCGATGCGATCCGGGCCGACGGCCACACGGTGATGCCGTTCCACCACGACATCCGGTCGGTCACCGTGCCCGGGTGCGTCGACGGCTGGGTGGCGTTGCACGACCGGTTCGGTTCGCTCCCGCTCGCCGACGTGCTCGCGCCGGCGATCGACCTGGCCGAGAACGGGTTCCCGGCCAGTCCGCTGCTGGTCGGTTCGACGGCTCGCCTCGACCAGGCGGGCCGTGAGCAACTGCACGAACTGGCGGCGCAGGCGACGCGCACGGGAGCACCGGTTCGCCGACCCGGCGCCGCTCGCGCCCTCCGAGCCATCGTCGATCATGGTCGCGACGGCTTCTACGGTGGCGAGTTCGGTGAGGGCCTGCTCGCGCTCGGGAAGGGCTGGTACTCCCCCGACGACCTCGCCGTGCCGAGCGCCGACTGGTTCGATCCGCTGACCGCCTCGATGTTCGGCGTCGACGTGCACACCATCGGGCCCAACTCGCAGGGCTACCTCACACTCGCCGGCGGCGTCGCTGCCGAACCGCTCGATCTGCCCGACCCCGACGACGAGCGGTGGGCGCACCTGCTGATCGAGGCGGCCAAGCTCGCCGGCTACGACCGCACCCAGGTGCTGCACGAGCACGCGGACGGCGCTGCCCTCGTCGAGGCCGTGCGGCAGCGGCGGCACCTGCTCGACACCGAGCGAGCCAGCACGTACCACGCACCGGCGTCGGCCGGCGACACGACCTACCTCTGCACGGCGGAGGCGGACGGCCTCGCGGTGTCGCTCATCCAGTCGAACGCATCCGGCTTCGGTTGTTGGCTCGCCGAGCCGAACACCGGCATCAACCTCCACAACCGCGGGCTCGGCTTCTCGCTCGAAGCCGGACACCCGGCCGAACTCGGCCCCGGCCGGCGCCCGCCACACACCCTGTCGCCCGCGCTCGCGACCCGCAACGGCGAGTTGGTCTCGGTGTTCGGCACGATGGGTGGCGACGCACAACCCCAGATCCTGCTCCAGGTCGCCGCTCGCCTGTTCCTCCACGGCCAGTCGCCGGCGGAGGCCATCAACTCGGCTCGCTGGGCGTTGGCCGGGCCCGAGACCGGGTTCGACACCTGGAGCGACCTCGATCACCAACGTGTCGAGGTCGAGGGGCACGCCCCCGACGGCTGGGAACCCGGCCTCGTCGCCCGCGGTCATCGGGTCGACCGGCTCCCCGACTACGACTCCGGTTTCGGTCACGCCCACGCCATCGTC
>JBPEWX010000649.1:0-8001 GCA_052032235.1 Ilumatobacter sp.
GGAGATCACCCGACCCGGTCGCGCGCCTTCATCACCGGAGTCGGGTGATCTCCGGAAACGTCGACTCCGTCGCCGTTCCCTCCGACACCCGACCCGGTCCTCGTCGCCGTTCCCTCCGACACCCGACCCGGTCCTCGTCGCCGTTCCCTCCGACACCCGACCCGGGTGCTTCAGGCGAGGAGTTTGGCCTTGGCGGCGGCGAACTCGTCGTCGGTGAGCAGGCCGGCGTTCTTCATCTCGCCGAGCTGCCGCAGCTCGGCCATGAGGTCGCTGCCACCGGCGGCCGGGGCCGGCGGGGGCGGGGGCGGCGCAGCGGCGGCAGCGGCCTGCTGAGCCTGCAGTTCGGCCAACTGGGCCTGCTGGGCCTGCTGCTCGTAAGCCGCCTGCTGCTTGCTCGCCTGGCGGCGGTTCATCGCGCCGACCGTGGCGTTGGCGGTTCCGGCGACCACGGCCGTGCGGGCCATCGTGCCGACCAGTCCGGGGCGTCCGATACGTCGTCGTGGCATGGTGCTTCGTCTCCTGTGTGTCGATCGGTGGGTCAGGCGTCGGTCTCGTCGAGGGCGGCCAGCTCGTCGAGGAGTTCGTCGACGACCATGCCGGGCACGCGGAAGTTGGCGGCGAGCACGCCGCCGGAGCCGACGATGGCGTCGCGCAGCGGCCTCGACCAGGTGTGTTCGAACACGAGGACCGCAGCCGAGCTGTCGGGCTCGAGACCCGCGGCGAGTTCGGCGACGTCCTCGTCGGAGATCAACGATTCGACCTGATCGAGCAGTCCGGCCAGTCGGGCGACGCTCTCGTCGGCGCCGACCTCTTCGAGCTCGAAGAACTCGACGTCGGATTCACCGTCCTTGCGAAGGAACAGGCCGTCGACGAGCGAGATCGTGCCGGCTTCGACCAGCCGTTCGAGTTCGGGCAGGATCTCGCCGTTGAACCGGTTGCCGGGGAACCCGACCACCAGCACTTCGATGGGTCCGAGTGACATCTCGACCTCCGTCACGTCACCGTGCGCGGCCGCCGTTCGGCCACGTCCGCGGCGAGCATAGAGCACCCCGCACGGTCCGGCGGCCCGCTACAGGTACCCGCGTTGCTCGAGCCGCTTCATGGTGAAGAAGCCGGCGATCGGCGGAAGGTAGGTCGTGAACAAGCGGTGGGTCAGGGCGACGGCGAGCGCCACCGTGTCGGGCACCCCGAACGCCGTGAGTCCGACCACGAAGCTGGCCTCGGCCACGCCGATGCCGCCCGGCACCGGGAACACGCCGGCGAACCACGAGACCGCCGTGTTGACGAAGACGACGGTCGCGAACGACAACGGCTCGCCGTAGGCGTAGAGGATCGCTGCGAGCGTCATCGCGAACAGCAACTTCTTGGCCACGAGACCGCCGAGCAGCTTCGCCGCCCGATCGGGTTCGGAGACGGCGCCTTTCAACTCCCGCACCGTCTCCATGATCGGAGGCACGACACGGTTGCGGAACTTCGGGACGGCCAGCACGACGACGACGGCGATCACCGCGGCGACGGCCAAGATGATGACGATCGTGATGAAGCCGGTGAAGTCGGCGTCGTCGGGGAGGTCGATGTCGGCGCCGACGACCCGGGCCGAGACCAGGAGCAACACCAGGTCGATCAGCCAACCGAACACGGTCGTGAAGGGTCCCTGGCCGACCGCCACCCGGGTCGGCACGCCGAGCTTCTGCAGGTACCGGATCGTCATCGCGATCCGCCCGGCGTCGGACGGCACGGCGAGTCCGATGTACGACACGGCGTATTGGAACTGCATCGTGGGTCCGAACGGGAGCGGATGCGACACGACGCCCATCATCGAGATCGTCTCGGCGATGTTGGTGCTCTGACTGATGATGAACGCGAGGAGCAGCCAGCCGAGCGACGCCGACTGCAACTCGTCGATGAACGTGTCGAGGTCGATGCTCGCGATCCAGCTGATCAGCGCGTTGGCGGCGACGAACGCCAGCGCGATCATCAGGATGTCGACCCACCGGACCCGCCGGAGCTTGGCGAGTTCGGGCGTCTCGACGTCGAGCGCTTCGACGAGCCCGGCGCGCAGGTCGTCGACGTCGAGATCGGCTCGCCGGACCTCACCGCTCAGTTCGCGTGACAGGGCCGCGCTCTGCAGTGTCGAGACCGCTGCTTCGAGCTCGGGCCGCATCGGCGAGGCCGCGGCCGCAGCGATCGCCCGCTCTGGTCCGACCAGCAGGGCGGTCGTCGTCAGCGCCTCGACGAGGTCGAGACGTCGCTTGAGCAGCGACGGTGTCATCGACCCCCGTGCCAGGTCGACGAAGCCGACGCCCCCGTCGGGCCCGACCGTGATCCGACTCGGGTCGAGATGCCCGTGCACCATCCCGTTCCGGTGCAGGTCGGCGATCGCCTCCCACACCCGTTCGATGAGCACATCGTCGAGCTCGTCGTCCGCGAGGTCGGCGAGCGAGCGGCGTCCGTCGCGACGCGTGACGAGCATGACGTCGCCGGTCGACGTGCTCCCGACGGCGACGACGTCGGGCACCGTGACACCGGAACGGTGTGCGAGCAGCAACAGCAGCGCCTCGTGTTCGGCGAGCTCCTGGCGGGAGACGCCGAGCGACCAGGCCGCGTCGCGGTACCACATGGCCCGCCAGAGGCGATTCGCGAACGCACTGTCGGCGGCGTCACGGCCGTAGATCCGGACGGCGATCGGCCCCTCTCGGTCGCGCGCCGTCGCCTCGAGCCAGCCGTTCGGCTGCTCGGGAAGATAGGCGAGGTCGACCGCTGCGACGTTCAGGTCGTGCAGCGCCGCGGTGACACGGTCGAGCGTCGGCAGTCCGATCGACGTGCCGAAGACGAATCGGACCAACGCGGCGGCACCGACACCGACGCCGAGCCCGCCGATGACGGTCGTCAGGGTTCCGTACCCGAGCATCAGCGCACCGACGACACTCGTCCCGATGATCCAGCGGTCGAGGCGACGCAACGGCGCCGTGAGCGACGGGCGGGCGGTGAGCAGGACCGCGACCACCATCGCGACCCGCACGATCGGGAACGGTGGCGTGGCGTCGGCCCAGATCTCGGGCACCAGGTCGGGCCACTCCGACGACACCCACTGGCCGAGGATCACCACGGTGAGCAGCGTCACGATGATCGCGGTGAAGACGTCGCGGACGAGTGCCCAGCGAGATCGGAACGCCACCGTCGCGACGAGGGCGAGCACGGCGATCCCGCACAGGCTGAACCCGACGACGGCGATCGACCGCATCCATGCCGGTGCGTCGTCGAAGATGTCGGCGATCCAGGTCTCGAGTTCGCTGTCACCACCGCTGGCCCATCCGGCGAGCGCGACCACGATCGCGCTGACCACGACCACGACGGCGTCGGCCGGACGACGAACACGGGTCTCGTCCCGGTCGGAGGCGAAGATCTGGGAGACGTCGGCAGGCGGCCGGTCGAACATCGCTCCGACGTCGAGTCCTGCTGGCTCCGGGTTCACGTTCACGTCATCCTGCCTCGTCGGTTCGCGACGGCGCCCACTGTAGACGTGGCCCACCGTCCGTGGTGGGAGTTGCACTACAGTCACGGCCGACCGCGGAAGGCCTGGAAGGACCTGGTATGGCCACACTCACCGTGTGGAAATTCGACCACCCCGACACCGCCGCGACCGTACGCGCCCGAGTGCTCGAACTCGAGCGCGACGGCGGTATCGACGTCCACGACGCGGTCGTCGTGTCCTGGCCCCGAGATGCGAGCAAGCCACGGACCGACCAGATGGACTCGGGTGCGGGCTGGGCCACCGCGGGCGGCGCGTTCTGGGGACTGCTGATCGGGGCGATCTTCTTCCTGCCGTTGTTCGGCCTCGCCTTCGGCGCCGGCATGGGGGCACTGAGCGGATCACTGCGCGACTTCGGCATCGACGACGGCTTCATCGAGACCGTGCGTGAGCGGGTCACCCCGGGCACGTCGGCGCTGTTCCTGCTCTCGAGCGACGCCGATCTCGACCGGGTCCACGGACTGCTCGCCGGGATCACGGCCGAACTCGTCGCCACGAACCTCTCCGAAGCCGAGGACCACCTCCTCGCCGATCTCTTCCGGGACGACACGTGACCCGGCATCGCATCATCGGCAACACGTCGTTGGCGACCCGCCTGGCGCTCGTCGCGCTCGTCGTGACCCTGGTGTCGCTCGCCATCACCGCTGCGGTCGGGCTGGCGCGCGGCAGCGACCTGGCCGACGAGATCGCCGACGATCGGTTCGTCTCGGTGGCGTCGTCGCGCGGCGACGCGCTCGAGGCGGCGACGACGTCGTACGAACGCTCGCTGATCGCGTTGGCGTCGAGCCCCGCCGCGGCCGACGCGATCCAGGCCCTCGGCGAGGCGTACCTCGAACTGAACGACCAGCCCGTCGACGCGACATCCACCAACGACCTCACCGAGTTCTACCTCTCCGACGTGGTGCCGGCCCTGGAAGACGTGCGAGACACGCGCGTCGGCGCCGCCTTCCTCGTCCCCGACGGCAACGCCGCCGTGTACCTCCAGAACGCCTACTCGATTCCTCGCGCCCCGGGCGGCGGTGCCGAGCACGCGGACGGCGCCGACGACGAACCGACCGTCACGATCGAACCCGATCTGGTCACCGACGCGGGCGACGGCTCGACGTACTCCGAGATCCACCCGACCGTGCACCAGGTCTACGGACAGATCGCCGCCCAGTCCGGGTTCGACGACCTGTTCCTGATCGACGCCCGCTCCGACACCATCGTGTACTCGGTCCGCAAGCGGATCGACTTCGGGACGAGCCTCGATCTCGGTCCCCACAGCGGATCGTCCCTCGCCCGGCTGCTCGACACGTTCGACGGCGCCGACCGTCCGATCGGGCGCTTCAGCGACTTCTCCGCCTACGTCCCGGCCCTCGAACGGCCGACCACGTTCGTCGCGAGTCCGGTGTTCGACGGTTCGTCGCTGGTGGGATACGTCGCGGCGTCGCTCACCGTCGATCCGTTCGATGCGATCCTGTCCGGCGGCGGCGCGTGGGACGGGTTCGGAGATTCCGGCGATGCGTATCTGGTCGGTACCGACGCCACGATGCGCAGCACGACGCGTGCGTTCGCCGAGGCACCGTCGACGTACCTCGCGATCACCACCGAACCCGGCCCCTCGCAGCTCACCGACGCACAGCGGCGGCGGATGTCGGCGACGGGGACGACGGCGCTGGTGCAACCGGTCGACCGTCAGCTCGTGCTCGCCGCGACCGAGTCGGGTGGGATCACCGACGCCGTCGACCACCTCGGACGTGACGTCCGCCTCGTGTACACGCCCGTCGAGGTCACCGGCCCGACGTGGATGGTCTTCGCCCAGGTCGACAGCGACGAGCTCGACCGCCCGATCGAGGACTACGCACGGATCATGCTGTTCGCGGTTGCGCTGTTCATCGTCGTCGTCACCTTCGTCGCCGTGCGATGGGCGACCCGGCTCATGGCCCCGATCCGGGCCATCGCCGAGCGGCTCCGGCGGGTGCGGGCGGCGTCGGAGTCGGGCGAACGGCTCGAGGCGAGCGATCTCGACCATGCCGACGACGGACCGACGGAGTACCGCGAACTGTCCGACAACGTCGACCAGATGCTGCGCCGACTCGGCGAGCGCCGCGCCGAGGTCGAAGCCCACGCGAAGGAGCGGACGTCGTTGCTCCAACAGTTCCTTCCTGCGTCGGTCGCACGTCGCAGCGAGGAGAGCGGCGGCGAGGTCCTCGACCACGTGCAGCACGCCAGCGTCGTCGTCGTCCACGTCGACGGGCTCGGCGATCTCGTCGGCGATGCACCCGAGGACGAGGTGCGCAACCTGCTCGGTGATCTGGTCGACGAGGTCGACGCACTGGCCGCCCAGCACGGCCTCGAACGCATCAAGCTGACGGGCTCGACCTACTACGCCGTGTGCGGCGTCAGCCGTCCGTACCTCGACCACGCGCCGCGCGCCGTCGATTTCGCGCTCGACGCCCGGTCGCTCGTCGCCGAACTCACCCGCAACGACCTCCAGACCTCGATCGGCGTGAACGCCGGACCGGTCTCGGTCGGCCTGGCCGCCCGGTCGGCACTCGTCTACGACGTCTGGGGCGACACGGTGACCGAAGCCGAGGCGCTCGCCCGGACGGCGGCCTCGGACACGGTTCTCGTCAGCGACGCAGTGCGCACACAGCTGCCCTCGTCGTTCGTCACCGCCGGCGACATCGGCGGGGCCGTGGCCGTCACGGCCCGCGTGTCCGAGTCGGAGGTGCCGTCGTGAGCGACATCTTCCGCGACCCGGACGCCGGGTACGCCGCCGTCCTCGTCATCCTGCTGCCGGTCGTGATCATCGGCATCGGGGAGCTCGAGGAACGTCTCCGTCAACGCGACTCGCCACTGCGGGGTCCCGTCGGGATCGTTCGCACCTGGGTCCTCCCGCTCTTCGCCGTGTGGGCGCTCATGAGCGTGTTGTTCCCGGCCGGCGATGCCGACCTGGTGATCAGCCTCGTCGCCACCGCACTGGTCGCAGCCGCCGGTGCCGCAGCGCTCGCCGCCCTCGCGATCGTGATCGAGCGCATCCGGACCCGGCCGCGCGAGGGCCGACGCTCGGTCCCACGGCTGCTGCTGGCGTTCCCGCGCATCATCGTCATCCTCACGATCCTGTGGCTCATCATCGCCGGGGTCTGGAACGTCGATCTCTCCGCCGCTCTGACGGCGCTGGGCGTCACCTCGCTCGTCGTGTCGTTCGCGCTGCAGGACACGCTCGGCGGCATCGCGTCCGGATTCACGCTGCTCGCCGACCAGCCGTTCCAGCCGGGCGACTGGATCGAAGCCGACGGTGTCGAAGGACAGGTCATCGACACCAACTGGCGGAGCACGCGCATCCAGACCCGCAACGGCGACCTGGTCGTCGTGCCCAACGGCAAGCTGGCCGGTGCGACGATCACCAACTTCGACGAACCGGCCCGAATCCACCGGGTGGTCGTCCCGGTGCAGGTGGCGTACGTGAACTCGCCGACCGACGCCAAGGAGATGCTGCTCGCCGCAGCACGGTCGACGCCCGGGGTCCTCGCCGAGCCGGCACCCAACGCGGTCGTCGTCCAGATCGACGATCCGCTGATGGGGTACGAAGTGCATCTCTGGATCGACGACTACTCGATCCGGCCACGCGTCGCGAGCGACTTCGGGTCGCTCGTCTGGTACCACTCGCATCGGCGCGGCGTGCCGCTGCCCAGCCCGGCGCAGGACCTGTACCTGTGGGACGGCGAACGAACGGCGGCCGACGAGCGGCGCGATCACGCCTCGATCCTGCGCGGGCTCCGGTCGTCGACCCTGTTCGAGCAGTTGTCCGACGACGAACTCGATCAACTCGCGGCCGGGGTCGAGTCGGCGCGGTTCGCTCGCGGTGAGACGGTGCTCGGCCCTGACGACGAGGGTTTGGTGTTGCTCGAACACGGCGCCGCACAGTTGGAGCTCCACCTCGACACCCAGAACCGCGTCTCGGTGCTCGACCTGTCCGACGGCGACGTCGTCAGCCCGATCAGTCGCTCGGAGACCCGAGGGCACGAGTTGGTCATGAAGGCGATCGACGACTGCGACGTGCTCGTCATCCCGTCGAGCTCTGCGGGCGGCGTCATCTCACGTTCGCCGGCACTCAACGGCGCACTCGACCAACTGACCACCGGGCGCCGTCGCCGCGTCCAGCGGGTCCTGCGCCGAGTCGACCAGCAACGCGCCGCCGAGCAGGTGGAGGCGCTCGGTCTGGGCGCGGCTCCCGACGAACCCTCCTCGACGACCCAGCACGGCGACGAGCACGACGACGAGCAGGAGGCGACGTCGTGAGCCGGACCCGGGGTCGTTCGCTCCGCGCCCGGCTGACCCGACGGCTCGTCGGACTCGGCCTGGTCTCGGTGATCCTGCTCGCCGTCGTGAACCTCGTCGTCGTCTACGGACTCCTCGAGCGCGGCGCGACCGATCAGCTCGACACGCTCCGCAACCTGCGGGCCGACACCGTCGAGCAGACG
>JBPEWX010000065.1:0-1583 GCA_052032235.1 Ilumatobacter sp.
CTGGCCACACAACCCAGGGTGCTGATGCTCGACGAGCCCACCGCCGGCATGAACGACGTCGAATCCGAGTCGCTCGGTCAGCTGATGTTCTCGCTGCGCGAGGAGGGCATCTCGCTCGTCCTCATCGAACACAACGTGAAGCTCGTCCTGAAGTTCTGCTCCGACGCCGCCGTCATCAACTTCGGTGAGCTGATCGCCGAAGGCGACCCGCGTGCGTGTGTCGAAGATCCCGATGTCCAAGCCGCCTATTTCGGAAAGCAATCCGATGCTGAACGTCTCAACACTGTGCTCCGGGTACGGGGCGATCACGGCACTGACTGACCTGAACCTGGTCGTCCCGGCTCGCGGCTTCGTCGCGCTGATCGGTTCGAACGGGGCAGGCAAGTCGACCGCGCTCAACACCATCTCCGGTCTCCACCCGGCCCGTTCGGGCAGCGTCACGCTCGACGGCGAGGAGATCCTCGGCAAGAAGGCCCACCAGGTCGTCAAACGCGGCATGGCCATCGTGCCCGAAGGGCGCATGGTCGTCGCGCCCCTGACCGTCGAGGAGAACCTCCGACTGGCCAAGGCCGTCGGCCGGAACCACGACACGTTCGACGAGCGGTTGGCCCAGGTGTACGACCTGTTCCCACGGCTCGCCGAGCGCCGCAAGCAACACGCCGGCCTCATGAGTGGCGGCGAGCAACAGATGCTGGCGCTGGGCCGCGCGCTGATGACCGATCCGAAGGTGCTGCTCCTCGACGAACCGTCGATGGGTCTCGCCCCGGCGATCGTCGACGTGGTGTTCGCGGCGATCGAACGAATCCGCGAGCTCGACCTGGCGATCCTGCTGGTCGAACAAAACGCAACGTTGGCGTTGGCGATGGCCGACTACGCCTACGTGCTCGAACGTGGCCGGTTGGTGATCGAGGGCAAGCCCTCCGATCTCGCCGACTCGCCCGAAGTCATGGACGCATACCTGGGGTGATGTGGTGATGGACGTAGGAATGGTGCAGATCTTCGACGGAACCGAAGGTCGAGGGCTCGACCACGTGCGGGAGTACGCGACGACGGTGGAGGCGCTCGGATTCGCGTCGCTGTGGGTGCCCGACCACGTGATCTTCTTCGATCAATACGACTCGGACTATCCGCACAGCGACGACGGCAACATCGACTTCAAGACCGATCAGGGACTGCTCGAACCGCTGATGACCCTGATGGCCGCAGCGCTCGTCACCGAGAAGATCCGGCTCGGGACGTCGGTCGACATCCTCACCGAGCGGCATCCGATCATCCGCGGCCGCGAGCTCGCCACGCTCGACGTCGCCAGCAACGGCCGCGTCGAGTACGGCGTCGGCAGCGGCTGGTCACGCGAGGAGTACGCGGCGATGGGGATCACGTTCGAGCGACGCGGCGCCCGACTCAACGAGTACATGGACGCCCTCAAGGCGCTGTGGGGCGAGCATCGCCCGTCGTTCGACGGCGAGTTCGTGTCGTTCGAGCCGCTCATCTTCATGCCGAAGCCGGTGCGCGGCACCATCCCGATCGTCGTCGGCGGCAACAGCCCCGCGGCGCTGCGACGGGTCGCCACTCGCTGCGACGGA
>JBPEWX010000650.1:0-2499 GCA_052032235.1 Ilumatobacter sp.
GACCTCCGTCGTCGGTGGCGTCGACGGCCAGCGGCACCTCGACGTCGATGATGCTCGTCGGCACCGGCTGCGGTGGCGCCCACCCCGCACCGGGAGCGGCGAGGTCTCGGAGCACGGTCTGCGACGTGCACGGTCCCGCCGCCGGACACTCGACTCGGATCAGGCGGTAGCCGCCCGCCCCGTCGGCGCCGTACCGGTACCCGACCGTCGTCGTATCGGGAGCGACGCCCCACGACATCTCGAGCACGTTCGACGACCCCGAGCAGGTCGTCCCGCAACCGGCCGGCATGGTCGTCGGGTCGGCATCGACGTCGGTGGCCGAGGCGAGGTCGGCCGGCAACCACAACGCGAGGGCCTGCTCCCATCTCGCCACGTCCGTCCTCGCCTGGGTCGCCTCCTGCTGCCGCAGGGTGACCACCACCGCCGACGAGATGACGGCGACGACGATGGCCATCACGCTGATCGTGACCAACAACTCGATCAGGGTCATGCCGTCGTCGGGCGTCGACGGCAGCGGTCCGGATTGCGTTTCAGAAGTCACCTTTGACCACCTCGAGTCGACGAACGATGTCCTTGTCGGGATGTGTGAGCGTGATCCGGATTCGCCGGATCTGGTCTTCGCAATCGATCACGCCCGGCACCAGCGACCAGCTCCCGTCCGGCTGCAGGTACTCGTGGACGACCTGGGCCGAGCTCGCCGGCCAGCCGTAGGTTTCGACGGCAGCGCCGACCTCGCTCTCGAAGTCGCAGTCGGTGTTGTCGGCCCGGTTGACGCGGTCGACCGCGTTGACGAGGAGCGTCTCGATCTCGGCGGCCGATTCCGCCATCGAAGACGCCTGGATCGACGTCCGCACCGCGGCGAGGATGCCGATGAGGACGGTCCCCATCAGCACGATCGTCACCAACACTTCGACGAACGTGACGCCGGGGTCGCGCGGGGACATGGCGGAGCCGTGATCCCGTCTGCCCGCCAGGTTGTGCACGTCGTCCTCCGTTGATCGGCTTCGGTGCTCGCCGGAACGCCCGCCCGGCACTCCATCGATCAGCACGGCCCGTTGTACTACAGAACGAGACCCGCAAACCACAAATTTCTGCAAAGTAGGGGCGAACTTCGTAACGAATCATGGAATTCGGACGAACGCATCAGGGAGTGGTCACGCTGTGGCGAACTGCACGCGCGCTCCGTCGAAACGTGCGACACTTCGCGCGTGCACGATGACGCCGCCCAGCGGTACCGATCCGTCAGCCGACAACTCCACGACATCGCCAAGCCGATGCGGGTGTTGTCCCGGCTCAACTGGCCCGCCGAGATCCGCGAGACCTTCCTCGCCGGTGGGGCCACCACCTTGCCGAGGCCGGACTATGTCCGTTTCGATGCGGCGCCGACGATCGAAGCGATCGACGCTGCCAGAGCCGAGCTCGTGCCCGGTTCGGTGGTCGACGACTGGCTCGGTCGAGAATGCGATGCCGTCGAGGACACCGCTCGAATGCTGGCGTCGGTCGGAACGCCCGACTTCCACGAGTACAGCGCACGACTCTACGGATCGCCGACCCGGCCACTCCCCTACGACCCGGCGACGCCGCTCGATCTCGCCCACCGGATCCATACCGCGCTCGACGAACTCGCCACGTCGAAGCTGCTGCCGCAACCCATCCGCGACCAGACGGCGCTCGACGTGGTCAGCACCCTCGAGCCCGCCGTGCGGGAGCACTTCGGGGAGTCGGCTCCCGAGATCCTGATCGTCGACGAACTGTCGGCCAACGCCGTGGCGTCGACGAGCCGCATCAAGGTCCGCCGCGACGCCCGCTTCACGCGCAAGGACGCCCTCCAGCTCCTCCACCACGAGGCGCACATCCACGTGGCGACCGGTCTCAACGGTCGCGCCCAGTCCGACATCCCGATCCTCGCCATCGGCCACCCGGGCACGACACGCACGCAGGAAGGCCTCGCCGTCTACGCGGAGTACCTGTCGGGCACCCTCGGCCTCGACCGACTCCGCCGTCTGGCCGACCGCATCGTCGCCGTCCAACTCGCTGCGGACGGCGCCGACTTCATCGAGGTGTTCCGGTGGTTCCGCGAACGCTCGGCCGACGACGAGCAAGCGTTCGAGTCGACCCGCCGCATCTTCCGCGGCGCGCCGATCGAGGGCGGTGCGCCGTTCACCAAGGACTGTGCCTACCTGTCGGGCTTCCTGTCGGTCGCGACCTTCGTCCGCGCCGCCTTCAACGCTGGGCGCGCCGACACCATCGCACTGTTGTTCTCGGGCAAGCTCGACCTCTGGTCGGTCGGGGCGCTCGCGGAGCTGCGCGCGGCCGGTCTGGTCAACCCGGCCCGCTTCCTGCCCCCGTGGGCGAGCGACCCGTCATGGGTACTCACCCACCTCACGCTCAGCACGTTCCAGGCCGGCATCGATCTCGACGTCGTCACCGAACACATCGCCGAACTCCTCGAGCAGGTCCCCCCGGTCGACATCGTCGCCGGCGCCCGGTTCCGCGCCG
>JBPEWX010000651.1:0-4778 GCA_052032235.1 Ilumatobacter sp.
GCCTTGCGCTCGATGACCTCGAGCACCCGCTCGCGGTAGGTGTCCTCGTACTTGGTGGGGTCGAAGGAGTCGGCCAGCGACTCGATGAGCTGGTTCGCCATGGCCAGCTCCTTGTCGGACACCTCGATCTCGGCGACCTCGACGAGCTCGGCTATCTGCTCGGGGGCGTTGACCTCGTCGGCGTAGACCATCGTGGACATCAGCAGCTTGCCGTCCTGGGGGCGGACCGCACACAGGTACTGCTTGGTGCGCATCACGACCCGGGCGATGCCCACCTTGCCCGACTCCTCCATGGCCTTGGCGAGCAGGGCGTAGGGCTTGACCGTGGCCTTGTCGGGGGCGAGGTAGTACGCCGAGTCGTAGTAGATGGGGTCGATGTCGGCGAGGTCGACGAACTCCTCGATGTCGATGCTGCGGCTCGCCTTGGGATCGAGCTGGGCGAGCTCGTCGTCGGTGACCGTCCACAGACGGGGCAGCTCGGCGAGGTAGCCGGTGTCGACGAGGTCGGCGAGACCCTCCGGGTCGACGCCGCGTTCCTCGGCGTAGCGCGGCGCGGCAGCGAGGATCTCCGCCAGTTCGGCGGCGCACTCCGTGCCACCGACGCCGTCGATCTGGTCGTCGCTCCACGTGGCGACGATCTCGTCGGCGGTCGGCAGGGCGACGGTCGAGGTGACGATGTCGTCGAGCGGAGTCACCTCGGGCACCGACCCGCAGGCCGGGTTCTCGGCGACGATCTCACCGTCGACGATGTCCCAGTCGGTGGTCTCCTCGCGGAGGTAGTCGGGGACCAGCGCCGCCTCGTCGGTCGGAGCGTCGCCCTCGAGCAGCGTGTAGGCATCGATCGCCTGACGCAGGACCGACGCATTGGCTGCGCAGGTCTCACTGCGGGCGTCGTCGATCGCTGTGATGCCGGGGGTGACGACCGCGTCCTCGATCTCGTCGCCGCCCCCACACGAGGCGAGGAGCACGACGCCGCACGCGGCGAGCGTGGTGGTCAGTCGGCGCGGCAGCACTTCGACATGAACTTCTGCACGTCGACGAGGACCCGGGTGACCTTGCCGGCGGCGACCAGGCCGCCGGAGTCGCTGGCCGTGACGGCGAAGGTGATGCGGCGACCCTCGACCTTGTCGAGCATCGCCTCGACCACGACCTCGGCGCCGACCGGCGTCGGCTGGAGGTGGTCGATCTGAACACGCATGCCGACCGAGGACTGACCCTCTTCGAGCATGCCTCGCAGCGCATCGATCGTCGCCTGTTCGAAGAGGGCGACCATCCGCGGCGTGCCGAGCACGTCGACGTCGCCCGAGCCGAGCGCGTTGGCGGTGTCGGCCTCGCCGACCACCAGTCGTGCTTCACCCTTGAGTCCGACAGCGACGTTCACGGCGAGTCACGCTAACGCCTCGCGCCCGCTCACACACGCACCGAGCAGGTGACGGTTTCGTCACGGAACCATGGCGACGGTGCGCCGCGTGGGCACCGAGCGACGTGGTCCGTATCCTCGGGAAGATGATCGACCACGATGTCGTCGAACGCACGATCGCCGAAGCGCTCCGCACCGGGGCCGACTTCGCCGAGGTCTACGCGGAAGACAAACGCAACACCTCGGTCGCGCTCGACGACGGACGCGTCGAACAGGTGACGTCCGGCCGCGACCGCGGCGCGGGGATCCGGGTGATCAAGGGCGAGACGACCGGGTTCGCCCACACGAGCGACCTCTCCGAAGCCGGTCTGGCCGAGGCCGCCCGCGCCGCCGCAGCGGCGGCGAGCCAAGGTGACGGTGGCGTCCGCACGGTGGCGCTCGCCCCGTCGCCGGCGCATCGCCCGAACTCGATCGTCACCTACCCCGAAGACATCGCCAAGGCCGACAAGGTCGCCCTCATGCAGCGGGTCGACGAGGCGGCACGGTCGTTCGGCAGCGAGATCGTCCAGGTCTCCGCCGGCTACGGCGACAGTCGCAAGCGGGTCCTCGTCGCGAACAGCGACGGGCTCCTCGCCGACGACGACGTCGTCCGCTTGCTCGTCCGGATCTCCGCGGTCGCCAGTGGCGACACCGGGATGCAGACCGGGTTCCAGTCGATGGGACGCACCGTCGGCTGGGAGACCTTCGACGAACTCGACGTCGAGGCGCTCGCCCGCGACGCCGCCCGTCAGGCCATCGTCAAACTCAAGGCGCGGCCCGCTCCGTCCGGAGCGATGCCCGTCGTGATCAAGAACGGCACCGGCGGTGTGCTGTTCCACGAGGCGTGCGGTCACGGACTCGAAGCCGACCACGTCCAGAAGGGGGCGTCGGTGTACGCCGACAAGATCGGCGAGCTCGTGGCATCACCGCTCGTCACGCTCGTCGACGACGGCACGATGGGCACCGAATGGGGCACCCTCGGCATCGACGACGAGGGTCACCGGACCCGCCGCAACGTCCTGATCGAGGACGGCGTGCTGGTCGACTACATGTGGGATCACATCCGGGCTCGCAAGGAGGGGCGCGATCCCTCCGGCAACGGGCGTCGGCAGAGCTACATGCACCTGCCCATGGTCCGCATGACCAACACCTACGTCATGAACGGCGACTCCGACCCCGACGACATCGTGGCCCAGACGGAACAGGGCGTGTACATCGCTCACCTCGGGGGCGGCAGTGTCAACACCGCCACCGGCGACTTCGTGTTCGGGATGAACGAGGCGTACCTGATCGAGAACGGTGAGATCACCGAGCCGCTGCGCGAGGGCAATCTGATCGGCAACGGTCCGCAGGTGCTCCGCGACATCGACCTGCTCGGCAACGACTTCGCGATGGGCAACCCGGGCACCTGCGGCAAGGACGGCCAGGGCGTGCCGGTCGGCGACGGCCAGCCCACGTTGCGGGTCAAGTCGCTCACGATCGGCGGGACGGCGTCATGACCGATCTCGCGACCGGACCCGACACCGGCCGGACCGACGGTGCCGAGCTGCTCGAACTCGCCGACCGTGTCGTCGCCCAGGCCGGGCCGGGCGAACAGATCGAGGCCTTCGTGTCCCGCGGCGGCGACACCGAGGTCCGCGTGTACCAGGGTGAGGTCGAGCACTTCGTCTCCGCGCAGGCGGAAGGGATCGGCATCCGTGTCATCCGCGACGGACGCACCGGGTTCGCCTACGCGGGCACCCTCGAGGCGTCGGCGATCGCCGAGGTGCTCGCCGAGGCACGCGACAACGTCGAGTTCGGCACCCCCGACGAGTGGGCCGGTCTGGCCGAGCCCGACGGCGTACCGATGACCGACCAGTCGTTGTGGAACGACGAACTGGCCGCGTACCCGACCGATCGCAAGATCGAACTCGCCATGGAACTCGAACGGCTGGCGGCCGGCGAGGACCGTCGCGTGCGGATCGACGAGGCGAACTACGCGGACGCCCACGGTGAGGCCGCCGTCGCCACGACGACCGGCATCCGGCAGTGGGGCCGCGAGAACGGCTGCTACGTCAGCCTGTCGACGCTGGCCGACGAGGGCGACGAGACCCAGACCGGGTTCGGCTTCAGTGTCGGGCGCACCCCGGACTCGCTCGACCTCGAACGTGCCGCTCGGGAGGGCGCCGAGCGTGCGACCCGACTCCTCGGTGCCACGAAGCCGGCGTCGAAACGCACCACGATCGTGCTCGATCCGCTGGTGACGGCGCAGTTCCTCGGGATCATCGCATCGACCTTGAACGGCGAAGCCGTCGTCAAGGGGCGCAGCCTGTTCAAGGACCGCCTCGGTGACGAGGTCGCCCCGGCGTTCGTGACGCTCGTCGACGATCCGACGAACCCGCTCGCGTACACCGCGACCGACGTCGACGGCGAGGGCCTCGCGGCACGACGCAACCCGCTCATCGAAGGCGGCGTCCTGCGGCAGTTCACGCACAACTCCTATTCGGCGCGCCGGGCGGGAACGGTCTCGACCGGCAACGCGACCCGTGGCGGGTTCGCCGGGACCCCGGGCGTGGGCGCACTCGCCCTGTCGCTCGTTCCGGGCACCCGCTCGCAGAGCGACCTGATCGCCGACATCGACGACGGTCTCCTCGTGCAGAGCGTGTCCGGGCTCCATTCGGGCGTCAACCCGATCAGCGGCGACTTCTCGACCGGCGCCGCCGGACTGATGATCCGCAACGGCGCGGTCGCCGAACCCGTGCGCGAGTTCACGATCGCGTCGACGCTGCAGCGGATGCTGCTCGACATCGCCGAGATCGGCGGCGATCTCGACTGGCTCCCCATGCGGGCCGCGGGTGTCAGCCTCGTGATCCACGACATCACGATGTCGGGCTCCTGACCGCCTGCGTCCGCCCTCCCGCGTAACGACGCCCCGCACCGTTACGCTCGGCCGACGTGCCGTGGTACCAGGCGTTCGTGTTGGGGCTCGTCCAAGGGTTCTCGGAGTTCCTGCCGATCTCGTCGAGCGGCCACCTGCTGCTGACCCGGTGGGTGTTCGGGTGGGACCCGCCCGGCGACGAGTCGGTCGAGAAGGCGTTCGACGTCGCCCTCCACTTCGGCACGTTCATGGCGGTCGTCGCCTACTTCCGGCACGACCTGAAGCGGTACATCCGTGAGGGTGTCCGCCTGATCTGGAACCGCGAGAAGCCGATCGATCCCGACGGCCGGATCGCGTGGCTCCTCGTCGTGGCGACGATCCCTGCAGCGCTGGTCGGCGTCGTGTTGGAGGACTGGATCGACGAGCGGCTCGGCACACCGGCCATCATCGGTGTGTCGTTGATCGTGTTCGGCGTGCTGCTGTGGTGGGCCGATCAGCAACACGGCAAGCGCACGATCGACG
>JBPEWX010000652.1:0-4601 GCA_052032235.1 Ilumatobacter sp.
CCGCTCGACTGCCCCTCTCCACTGGTGCCGAGCGCGCTGACGACGAGATCGAAGTTCGCCGTGTATTCGTACGTGTCGGCGGTGAGGTCGAGCAGCGTCTGGCCCGACACCGTGATGTCGAGGGGAGCGCCGACCGTCGCTTCGAGGGTGTCGTAGAAGGCGTTCATCTCGTCCTGGGTGATCACCCAGTTGCCGATCAGGCAGTCGGCCGACGGCGCCGGCGGGTCGGTCACCGGGGGAGCGGTCGTCGTCGCCGGCGGGTCGGTGACCGGCGGAGCGGTCGTCGGTGCCGGCGTGGTCGTCGCACTCCCACCGCCGCCGCTGCTCGGGGCGATGGTCGTGGTGGTCGTCGTGGCCGGTGCCGTGGTCTCGGGTGCCGTGGTCTCGGGTGCCGTGGTGTCGACGGTCGTCGTGTCGGGTGCCGTCGTGCTCACCGCCTCGATCGAGCCGGACGCGTCGTCGTCACCACCTCCGCACGCCGTCAGTGTGAGAGCCAGAACCGGAACCGCCATCCAACGCATCGCACCATTGTGTCGCATCCGTCCTGACGGGCGCGAGGAATACTGGCAGTCAGAGGGCGAGCACCGCGTCGAGTGCACGTTCGGTGGCCCCGGCGTAGCCACCACCGAACTTGACGGCGTGCACCGTCAGCGGAGCCAACTGGTGCAGCGGGATGCGTTGCTCCCAGCCGTCGGCGAGCGGGAACTCGTCGTCGTAGGCGACGAAGGCTTGCTCGCCGAACCCGCCGAACAGGCGCATCATCGCCAGATCGAACTCACGGTGACCGCCGTGGGCTGCCGGATCGATCAGCCACGAACGCCCCGAACGGTCGACGATCCGGTTGCCTGCCCACAGGTCGCCGTGCAGCCGGGCCGGCGGTTCGGGCTCGCCACCGACGTCGCCGAGTCGTTCGATGACGGCGTCGAGCTTCGTCAAGGCCCGGTCGGGGAGCGCGCCGCCGTCGGTGGCGAGGCGCCGCAGCGGGACCAACCGCCGATCGCGGAAGAACTCCGCCCAGGTGTCGCACGGGTCGTTCGGCAGCGCGCGGCTTCCCGTCGTCCGACGGTCGGGACGCCCGAACGCCGGCAACCCGACACGGTGCAGGTGCGCGAGCGCCCGTCCGAATGCCCCGTCATCGCTCGGTCGGCCACCCTCGTCGATCCACTCCAGCACCAGGAACGCCGCACCCTCGTCGCCGTCCGCCACCGCCAGGACCTCGGGCACCGGCAGCACGCCTGGATCCCGGAGCCAACGCAGCCCCTCGGCTTCGGTCGAGAAGAAGTGCGGCGGCGGATCGTGGTGCGTCTTGGCGAACACCGTGCGACCGTCGGCGAGGTCGACGCGGTACGACTCGGCGACGTCGCCACCGCCGAGTCTGGCCATCGTGACCACAGACGATCCGAGCGCGTCGGCGAGCTGATCACGCATGTCGCAGCACGATAGCGAGCGCCCCCTCGAGCCGGTCGAGCGTGCGCCGCCGACGTCGTCACGATCGCATACGATGCGCACGGGCCGGGGGAGGCCCCTTCCACAGCGTGAACCTGACTCAACCCATGTTCTCGGTCCTGCCGCGCAGCAGGGCCTCGGCGCTGCTGCTCGCTGCCGCGCTCGTGATGGCGACCGTCGCCACCACGCTCGTCGCCGCCGTGCCGATGTACTCCTCGGCGATCGTCGAAGCAGGGCTCCGGAGCACGCTGCTCGACGCCCGTTCGGCCGACAGCGGGTTCGAGGCATCGTTCCGGACACCGGCCGCCGACCTCGTCGCCGTCGAACGAACCCTCACCCGGCTCGCCGACGCCCGCCTCCCCGGAGAGCGCGACGACGTGTTGCTCGTACGCTCCGACACGTACCAGCTCCCGGCCGACCGGACCGAAGACGGCTGGATCACCACCCTCGGCGTCGCCGACGGGGACGTCTTCGACGAGACCGCCACGGCGCCGGCGCAGGCTGCCGATGCCATCCCCGCACGCATCCACGTCGATGCGGCCGAGCTGCTCGGACTCGCTCCGGGCGACCTGATCGTGTTGGAGCGCGGATCGGACGACCCCGTCGCCGTCGAGGTCGTGGCGCTCGTCGAGCCCGCCGATCCGCTCGACAAGGTCTGGTGGGACCAGCCAGTGTTCCGTGACGGTGTGAGCCCCAATGGCTCCTTCACCGAGATCGGTCCGTTCTTCGTCGAACCCGACGTGTTGGCCGAACTCGGTGGCACGGCGAACATCCGGTGGCGGGTCATTCCCGAGCCGCTTTCGATCACCACCGACGACATCCAACGGCTTCGACGGGGTGTTTCGGGGATGGCGACCGCGATCGGCGACCGCGTCGATGCGACCACACTCGTCGTCGACACCGAGTTGCCCGAACTCCTGACCACGACCGACACGGCGATCGGTGCGACCGGGGCGGTGATCGCCGCGATCCTTCTCCAGCTTGTCGGCGTCGCCCTCTACGGCGTCGGACTGTCGGCAGCCGTGCTCGTCTCGTCGCGAGCCGTCGAGACCTCGATGCTGCGGTCGCGTGGCGCGACCGCGGAGCAACTCGGCGCGATGGCGGCGGTCGAGTCGCTCGTCATCGCCGTGCCGGCGGTCGTCCTCGGCCCGATGCTCGGCGGCCGCGTCGTCGAACTCATCGAGCGGTGGGGGCCCGTCGCCCAAACGGCCCTCGACTTGCGCCCCGAGCGTTCTGCGACGGCATGGGTCGGCGCGGGGATCGTCGGGGTGCTCGTCGTCGCCATCGTCACGTGGCCGGCGGTGCGGTCGGCTCGCGGGTTCGCCCGGTCGCAAGCGGCCCGCGCCCGCCCCGATCGCTCCCTGCCGTTGCAGCGCTCGGGTCTCGATCTGGTGATCGCCGCGCTCGCCGTCCTGGGTCTGTGGCGCCTCGGCGGTTCGTCGGCCGCCACGAGCGACCTGAGCGGTCGCCTCGGCACCGACCCGGTGCTCGTGCTCGCTCCGACCCTCGGGGTGATCGCTGCGTCACTGATCACCCTGCGCCTCATCGCCGTCGTCGCCGACCTTGCCCAACGGGTGACCGCTCGCCAGGGCGGCCTGTCGCTCGCACTCGCCGGGTGGGAGATCGCCCGCCGTCCGGCACGGACAGCCCGGACCTCGGTGCTGATCGTGCTCGCCGTCACCGTCGGGACGTTCGCCGCCGTGCACGGTGCGTCGTGGCAGCGCTCGCTCGCCGATCAGGCCGACGCCGAGGTCTCGGCCGACCTCGTGATCACGCCCGACCCGCGTCCGGCTGCGACGCTGCCCCAGCGCTACGTGGCCGACGCGTACCTGCAGCTCGACGGGGTCGAACAGGTCGTCCCCGTCGACCGCCCGACCGCCGCCGTGTCGGCCGAACTGAGCGCGGTGCCGGTCGTCCTCACCGACGCTGCGGCGCTCGACGCGACGTTGCGCCTCCGGAGTGACCTCTACGGCGACCTCGGCGGCGCGGGCTCGTTCGCCCGACTCCACGATCCGGTCGACATCGGAGGCGTCGAACTGGGCGACGCGACCGCCGATCTCGTCGTCGACTACGAGCTGGCGGCCCGACCCGCCACGGCGCGGGGCGACATCCGGTTGTCGGCGACCGTGCTCGACCGGACGGGGACGCCGGTGTACCTCGACGGCGACCGGATCCCGCTCGACGCCACCAGCGGATCGGTCACCTTCCCTCTCCGAACCGACGAGATCCCTGGTCTCTCGCTCGGCCTCGACGGCCCGCTCCGCCTCGTCTCGGTCGACGTGGCGTTTCCGTCCGTTCGCGACGTCCCCTTCACCGACGAACCGCTCGAGTCGGCCGAGTACACCCTCGAGCTGGGCCCGGCCGGGGTGGGGGATCGGATCGTCTCGCTCCAGGCGCCGTGGACCGTGAGCAGCGCAACGCTCGGTGATGTCCTGAGCCCGCCGTCGAACGAGGTGACCGCGACCGACAACGGCCTCCGCATCGTGGCCGACTCGGGTTCGACACAGCGAGTGAACGCCGCCTACACCCTCACCATCGACGCGGGCCGGTTCGGCGGGGGAGCGGGGAGCGAGATCCCGGTCGTGGTGACGCCCGGCCTCCTCGAGGCGACCTCGCTCGGTATCGACGACCGGCTGGTCGCTCGCCTGAACGGTGCAGCGGTCGATCTCCGGATCGTGGGTGTGGTGCCGGTCGTCCCGTTCCTCGTCGATGAACCGATCGCGTTCGTGGCCGACTGGGAGACGGTCGCCCTCGATCTGTACGGCCGATCCCGCCGAGTGGAGACCCCCGACTCGTGGGCGATCGCCGCCGACGAGCAGACGGCCGTCGAGATCCAGCGGCGACTGGCCGGCCCTCCCTACGACGTCGTCTCGGCGGTCGAGCGCCGCCAGACCGCACGGACGCTGAGCCGAGAACCGGTCACGGTCGGGCTGTCGGGCAGCCTCGCGCTCGCCCTCGCCGCGTCACTCGTCGTCGCCGCGATCGGCCTCGTGCTGACCGCGGTCGTCGGAGGTCGGGAACGGCGACCGGCGTTCGCCGTGCTCCGAGCGATGGGCACCCGTGCGTCGGAGCTCCGACGCTGGCTCCTGCTCGAGACCGTGCCGCTGGTCGGCTTCTCCGCCTTCGCGGGCCTGGTCTCGGGGATCGCGCTCGCC
>JBPEWX010000653.1:0-2506 GCA_052032235.1 Ilumatobacter sp.
ACGAGCGCGTCGAGTGGGCCCGACACGGCGACCGCCCCGGCGGCGAGCATCACCACCGGGGCGTCGGGGAGCCGGTCGGCCGCGGCACAGGCAGCGGCCAGCACCCGACCCTCGGCGTCGAGGGCGGCGGTCTCGAACTCGGTGGCACCGGCTTCGAACCATGGGGTCGACTCGGGCACGAGCTGAGGGTCACCGGCCCAGACGTGGTGGACCGTCCAGTCGGGGTGGGACGCCGTGACGGCTCGCACGAGTTCGCGGCCGGGCTCGACGGCGTCGCCGTGAGCGACGACGACGAGCACGGTGGCGGTCTCAGCCCGCGGCATCGGGGTCCCGGTCGTCGAGCGCAGCCCGACGCACGGCGAGATCGTCGACGGCGTCCGCGACCGAGCGCCGCAAGCCCTCGAGCGCATCGGCTTGCTCACGGCGCATGGCGTCGATCGACTCGTGCACGTCTCGGAGTTCTTGTTCGAGCCGCTCGATTCGATCGTCGCCGGTGATCAACGAACGGACCCGGGAACGCAACGTCACGACCGCAATCGTAACGATCGACGCCCGCCGCGGGTCGGCTTGCCCTCGGCGAGCAGTTCGGTGACCGTCGCCGCAGCGGCGTCGAGGTCGTCCATCTTCTCGATCCGACGCCTCGCCGCGTCGACCAGTCGCGTCCGGTACCCGTCGTCGTCGGCGACGCGACGCAACGACGCTGCGGCCGCGTCGAGGTCGGGTTCGGCCCACCTGCCCGTCGTGTAGGCCTCGCCGCCGTGTTCGACGGTGACCAGCCGGTACGGCACGAGATCGGCGACCGGGTCGCCCACGTCCGGATCGGTCAGGTCGACGCTGCCGGAGTAGTCGGTCGCCACGACCGCCGTACCGAGCCACATCGCCTCGGCGATGTGCAGGCCCAGTCCCTCGCTGCGGTGCAACGACACGTAGCAATCGGCCGCCGCGAGGAGTGCGGCCTGGTCCCCGTCGCTCACGTAGCCGTCGCGCAGCTCGATCCTCGTGTCGTCGCCGACCGAGTCGACGAGGTGCCGCGACTGGTCGGGCCGGAGGTGGCCGTTGATCGACTTCACGATGAGGCGCACGTCGTCCCGTCCCGCGAACGCCCGCCGGAACGCCTCGATCGCGCCCAAGGGGTTCTTGCGTTGCATCGAGCTGAGGTGGTCGAAGCTGGTGAGGAACGTGAAGCGATCGTCGAGCCCGCTGGCCCGACGATCGCGTCCGGACGGCGTCGGCGGCGGGATCGGCAGCGGCACGAGCCGGACCGGGAGGTCGACGGCGGCGGCGTAGGCGTCGCGGACGAAGGTCGTCGGCGCCCAGATCTCGTCGACCATGCCGATCGCACGGCGATGTGTGTCGGGGATGTCGGCGAGTTCCCAGAACCAGTAGCCGACGACCCGGTCGACCTCGTCGACCAGAGGCGGGTACACCTCGGCCAGGGCCGGGAACGCGAGCGCCGTGACGACGGCGACGGTCGTGTCGAAGATCACGTCGTCGTCGGGGCGTGGTTCGTTCGGCACCGCCGACCGGGCGCTCTCGGTCAGGTCGAGATCCCAACGCGAGTAGCGGACACCGGCGGCAGCGAGGACCCGCTCGAGTTCCCGCACCCGCTCACCGAGGCCGCTCGTCGCGTGGAGGTAGCCGATCACGTTGACGCCGTGCGGGCGGCGCAGCCGGCGACGGAGCAGGGTCCGCCCCACGAACGAGCGGGTCCGGGCCACCAACGACGCGGTCTCACCGCCGGCGACGGTCTGCTGCGCCGGCTGCCAGTCGGCCGGCCCGTCGGGCAGGTCGGGGTGGTAGTACGGATCGTTCCGCAGCTCGTCGTGCCACCGTTCGTCGAGGCGGCGTCGCTCGTCGGGCAGGATGTCGGGAACCCGGGTGCGGCTCTCGAAGTGGTACCAGGACGACCAGGGTGTCCAGACGATGCGATGGGCGGCCGCTCGCACCTTCAGCGAGAAGTCGACGTCGTTGTAGTTGTGCGGGAACGCCGAATCGAACCCGCCGACCTCGTCGAAAACGTCGCGCCGCACGAGTGCGCAGCCGGCGGTGACGCCGGAGCACTCACGTGCGACGGCGAGGGGGACCAACGGCGTCGGCCCGGCCGAGTCGCCCGGCCAGCCGAAGCAGGCGTGGTGGACGTCCCCGTGGTACACGTGCCCGCCGTGTTGGAGCGACCCGTCCTCGAACAGCAGCTTCGCGCCGACCATCGCGACATCCGGGTCGGCGAGGTGCCCGACCATGACCGACACGGCGTCGGGAGCGATCATCTCCGTGTCGTCGTTGAGGAGCAGCAGCAGTGAGCCGCCGGCGGCGGCGACGCCGACGTTGATCTTGTCGGCGAAGTCGAACGGCCGGTCGTACTCGACGAGGACGAGTTGGTCGCCGACCAGTTCGCGCAGCTCGTCGAGGACCGTCTGCGGTGTCGTGTCGTCGTACACGATCACGAACTCGAGGGCTCGGTACTCCGAACGCTCCACGACGCTCCTGACCGCGTCGACCACGAAGG
>JBPEWX010000654.1:0-7347 GCA_052032235.1 Ilumatobacter sp.
GCCGTCGGCGAGGGCGTAGTAGATGGCCGTCAGGTCGCTGGTGCGGGCGCCGTGATCGCGGATGCCGTGATCGGTGAAGTAGAAGCCGCCGTGTCCGTCCATCACCAGATCGTTCGGTGCACGCAGCGGTCGGCCGTCGCACTCGGTGTACAGATCGGTCACCTCGCCGCTGTCGAGGTCGACGCGCTGGACTCGGCCGCCGATGTGGGCCGAGGCGTCGAATCCACCCGGGAGGAGCAGGTCGCCCAACTCGGCCGGACGGAAGGCGCCGCCGTTGTTGCACAGGTACACGGCTCCGTCGGGGCCGATCGCCGCGCCGTTCGGTCCCCCGGGGATGTCGGCGATCGTCTCGGTGCTGCCGTCGGGCAGGACGCGCGTGAGCCGTGGGCCGAACATCTCGACGAGGACGACCGAGCCGTCCGGCATCGCGATCGGCCCTTCCGGGAACCGGAGGCCCGATGCCACCTCGGTCAGTTCGGGCTGCAGATCGACGAAGCGGGTCATCGCCCGATCGTGTCACCGCACCGCCGAGTGTCACGACCCGGAGCACCGGGGAGCGGGCGGCGGTCAGTCGGGCAGCGGCATTCGGCCCGACTCGTCGTTCGGGGCGTACGGGTTGTGGGCGATCTCCCACAGATGGCCGTCGGGGTCGGCGACGTACGACGAGTAGCCACCCCAGAACACGGGCTCGGGTCGCTTGACCGGTTCGGCGCCGGCGGCGACCCACTCGGCGAACACGGCGTCGACCTCGTCGCGGCTGTCGCAGTTGAGTGCGACGGTGACGGCCCGGAACCCCGAGCCGTGACTGTCGACGCCGACGTCGTCGGCCAGGGCCTCACGACCGAACAGACCGAGCGCGCTGCCCTGCATCGAGAAGAACGTCACCGTGTCCTGCGACGCCGACGACCGCGTCCAGCCGAGCGACTCGTAGAACGCCGTCGATCGGGCCAGGTCGGCGACGCCGAGCGTCACCATCGTCAGACGCTGGGGTACTGCCATGTGGTGGCCTCCGAACGGTCGGGCCGGTCCGACTCACCGAGACCGACACGGCAGCGATCGGGCCGGTCGAGGGCGCGATCGCTGCCGAGCTGGTCGGATCGGTGCGTCAGTCGAGGGTGATGGGCTCGTCGTCGGCGTCGGTGAACTCGTCGCCGGGCGCATCGGGATCGGGGCGCAGACCGGCGGCGATCATGACCTTGTCGCTGATCTCCATCATCACCTCGAGATGCTCGGTGAGGAAGTTCTTGGCGTTCTCCCGGCCCTGGCCGAGCTGTTCGCCTTCGTAGGTGAACCACGCTCCCGATTTGGTCACGATGCCCAGATCGACCGACATGTCGAGCAGCGAGCCCTCACGGCTGATGCCCTTGCCGTACATGATGTCGAACTCGGCCTGCCGGAACGGCGGAGCGACCTTGTTCTTGACGACCTTGACGCGGGTGCGGTTGCCGACGACCTCGGCGCCGTCCTTCAGCGACTCGATGCGACGGATGTCGAGACGGACCGACGAGTAGAACTTGAGCGCACGACCGCCCGGCGTCGTCTCGGGTGAGCCGAACATGACGCCGATCTTCTCGCGCAGCTGGTTGATGAAGACGCAGATCGTCTTGGTCTTGTTCAGGTTGCCGGTCAGCTTGCGCAGCGCCTGGCTCATGAGGCGAGCCTGGAGGCCGACGTGGGTGTCGCCCATCTCGCCCTCGATCTCGGCACGGGGCGTGAGCGCCGCCACCGAGTCGACGACGACGACGTCGATCGCGCCGGAGCGCACGAGCATGTCGCAGATCTCGAGTGCCTGCTCACCGGTGTCGGGCTGGGAGATGAGGAGCTGGTCGATGTCGACGCCGATCGCCTTGGCGTAGACCGGGTCCATCGCGTGCTCGGCGTCGATGTAGGCGCACGTGCCACCGTTGCGCTGGGCCTCGGCCACGACGTGCATGGCGAGGGTCGACTTACCGGACGACTCCGGGCCGTAGATCTCCGTGATGCGGCCACGCGGCAGGCCGCCGATGCCGAGTGCGAGGTCGAGGCTCAGCGCACCGGTGGAGACGGCCTCGACCGCCATGGTGCCCTTCTCGCCCATCCGCATGATCGATCCCTTGCCGAACTGCTTGTCGATCTGGGACAGCGCCATGTCCAGCGCCTTTTCGCGGTCGTTCGCCATTGTGGTGTCTCCCTGTTCCTGCTTCTCGTTGTCGGGGCGACGTGCGCCCGTTCCGTCGGGGATTCGACGTGGTGATCACCGTACGGAAGGGGTGTCACATGGTTTCCCCGACCGCCCGTGGAAGCGTCGGCTCCGGGTGCGTTCGGGAATGACACCACTGTAGTTGTCGAACAACCGTTCGGCAAGGATTTCGGGGAACAATCGTTCGATCGTCGCCGACCCGACGCGCGACCCCGACGACCAACGGGGCGAGAGCACCGACCCCTAGAGGGTCGCGTCGGCGATCC
This sequence comes from Ilumatobacter sp., assembly GCA_052032235.1. Lineage (GTDB taxonomy): Bacteria > Actinomycetota > Acidimicrobiia > Acidimicrobiales > Ilumatobacteraceae > Ilumatobacter. Next base: position 2,446 of record JBPEWX010000654.1, read on the forward strand.
CGGCGAGTTCGGCTTCGGTGGGCCGGCGCATCCAGAGATCGACGGCCTGCCAGAGCGTGAACGACACGGGGTAGAACAGCGCCGGGCCGGCGAGACCGACGATGCTGGCCGCCACGACCACGAGCACCACGGGGACGTCGGGCGCCGTCACCGCGACCAGGACCAGGATCGTCAGGAGCAGCGACGAGAACGTGAGGATGATGTTGGCGGTGATCGCACCGAGCTCGAAGGCATCGTCGCCGCGGCGGTAGCCGTGGCCGCACGCCCGGCACCGCTCCTGACGCTTGAACCAGCCCAGGAAATACGCCTTGCGATCGCCGCACCAGGCACACCGACGGGTGAACCCGCGCGCCAGGAGACGAGGTCGCGAGGGGGCCTGCTCGATCGGCTGGATGACGGGGATTTGTCCGGACATATTCCTCACACTCGCAGACTACCGCTCGAATTTGCCAGACTCTCACCCCGTGGAGCGGAGTCTTGCCGGGATGTTGTTCTTGGTCGCAGCGGTATCGATCAGTATCGCAGCGGGCTCGTGGTGGCTCCAACGGATCGCCTTCACCCCCGACGACACCCGCGAGAGCGCGGCGGCGATCCTCCAAGAGGCCGACATCCGGGTCGAGCTGAACACCCTCATCGCCGGTGCCGCAGCGCCGGCGATCGGGCAGTCGCAGGCCGAGCTCGGCACCCTGCTCGAAGACGTGGTCATGACGTCCCGGCCGGGCGCCGCCGTGATGGCCCCGGTCCTCGAACGCATCCACGACCGCATCATCGGCAACAGCGACGAACCGGTCGTCGTCACCGGCGTCGACATGGTGCCGATCGTCCGCGACGAACGGGCCGTGGACGCGCCCGACATCACCTTGCCGATCGACACCATCGGCGTGCTGTCGAACATCCGCGCCGCGCTCGGTTGGATCGCACTCGTCACCGGGGTCATCGGCGTCATCGCACTCGTCCTCGGGCTCCTCGCCCGGCCCGAACGTCGCGACGTCCTGCGAGGACTCGGCGAGTTCGGCATCGCGCTCGCCGCCTCGCTCGTGGTGTTCGGCTATCTGATCCCCGTCCACCTGCTACCGGCCCTCGACAACCAGACGTGGACCCATGCGGTCAAACAGCTCGCGCTCCGCACGACCCCGGTGGTGTTCGGTGGTGCGGTGATCTTCGCCGTCGGTGGCGTCGTCCTGATCCTCGGGTCGATGACGGGCGGCAAGCGACGTCAGTGGTCGACGCCCCTGTCGGTCGCCCGCTACAGCGGTGGCGACAACCCGGGCTGGAGCTGACCCGCCGAGGACACGACGTCGTCAGGCGACGTCCATGCCGTCGAGGCGGCGAGCGGCGACGGCCAGCGCGATCAGGGCGACGATCACGGGCACCGCGACACCGGCAGCCAGCGACTGGTCGCCGAGGTCGACGTCGACGTCGGTCATCGCCGTCACGATCGAGCGGGTGTAGCCGGAGATCGCGAGTTGGGCGGCCGAGCTGCCGAACGCCGAGATGACACCCTCCCAGATGAGCACGTACCCGAGTCCCCACACGATCGGGTTCTTCACGAGGAGTCCGAGGAGCAGGAACACGGCGCTGTACGCCACGACACCCACGATCGACGCCACCATCGTGGCGCCGAAGATCGTGCCGGCCTGGCCCGACAGCAGCGCGGCCAACGCCAGCGGGCCGAGCGTGAGCGGCAGGCTGACGGTGAGCGCCGCGAGCCAGGCACCGACCACCACGGGCCATCGATCGATCGGGCGGAGCCACAGGTAGACCAGCGTGCCGTCCTCGCGGGCGTCCCCGAGGGCGGCGGTGGCGAACACGAGCGACACGACGGGGACGACGACGGTGAAGCCGAGACCGGCGATGACGCCGACCGACGCCTCGAGCGGATCGGTGACATCGGACGACGACCCGACCGCCCAGGCGACGGCCGCCACGGCCAACCCGACGGCGAGCAGAGCGAGCACCCGCCCGCGGGTCACGAGCTGCCTCAGCAGCAGCCGGTACGTGAGGCCGATCGCAGCGACCGGGGAGACGGAGCGGCCACTCATCGGCGACGCTCCACCAGGTAGCGGAAGACCGACTCGAGGTCGTCGTCGGTCGGCTGGACTTCGTACAAGCGCACGTCGAGCTCCTTGGCGACGGCCGCGACGTGGCGGCCGAATCGATCGATGTCGGTCGTGTCGGCGATCACCTCGTCGGCCGAGACCGAGACCCCGTCGACGAACGACCGACCGACGAGGGCCGCTGCGAGGTCGCGCGGCCGGTCGGCGTTGATGCGCAGGCGCAGCGGGCGATCGTCCATCAGCCGACGGAGCGCCCGGTAGTCACCCGACGCCGCCAGGCGGCCCTGTGCGATCACGAGGACGTTCGATCCGATCCGGGCCACCTCGTCGAGCACATGGCTCGACACGAGCAGGCACTTGCCCTGGTCGCCGAGATCGTGGAACAGCCGGATCATCCGATTGCGCTGCACCGGGTCGAGACCCGTCAGCGGCTCGTCGAGGATCAGCACGTCGGGATCGTTGACGAGCGCCGCCGCCAGCTTCACCCGCTGCCGCATGCCCTTGGAGTAGGACCCGACCGGCTTGTCGACGCGGGGGTCGAGGTCGACGAGTTCGAGCGCACGGTCGGCAGCCGACGCCGGTTCGGACACGGCGTGGGTCAGCGCCGCGATCTCCACGAACCGATGGGCGCTGAGCCGATCGAACAGGGCGTCCTGCTGCGGCGCCAGTCCGATCCGACCACGCACCTCGCGGTCGGCGCGAGCGTCGGCGCCGAGCACGCGGACGGTGCCCTGCGACGGCGGCGTCAGACCGCACATCACGCGGAACAGCGTCGACTTGCCGGCGCCGTTCGGACCCAGCAATGCCGTCACACCCGGGCCGACGCGGAACGACACGTCGGAGACGGCGACCACGTCGCCGAAGGCCTTGGTGACGTTCGAGACCTCGACCATCGGCGCCGGGGCGTTCGGATCGGGAGGCGGCGGCATCGCCGAGGTCGGGGGTGCCCAGTCGCTCATCAGACGGCCTCCAGGTTGCGGTAGCGGAGCGCCACGATCGCGGACGGCACGAGCAGCCACGCGGCGTTGGCGAGGGCAACCGCCCAGGTGGCGACGCCGGCGTACTCGACCGACTCGCCACCGAACATGCGGGCCGGGATCTCGAGCGGCGTGCCGAGCGGATCGAGGAGCGACAGCCAGTCGCTCATCTGACCTTCTTCGACGATCAGGTTGACGGCGATCGACAGACCGAACATCAGCATGATCACGGCGACGCTCGCGAACGCGCGCCGGTCGGTGATGCTCGACGCGGCGAGGCTCACCGCCGAGTAGATGGCGCTGATCAGCAGCCCCGAGGCGAGGAGCCGCGCGGCCACGCCGAGCCATGCCGCGAACCCGTCGGGGCCCTGCGACTGGACGGTGTACCCGATGAACGCCATCACCACCGGGAGGCCGATGATGAGCCAGAGGGTGCCGACGGTCGCCATGGCCTTGGCCAACAGGTACGTCGGTTTCGTGAGCGGCGTCGACAGGTAGAGCGAGAACATGCCGTCGCGGCGGTCACGGACGATGGCCTCCGGGGCCACGAACGCCGTGAACAGCAGCGCCGCCATGACCGAGAAGCCGAAGAACTCCCAGTACTCGGGGCGGACCTCGTCGCCGAACTCGCCGAACAGCACCGTCACCGCGAGGAAGACCGTGGCCGGCACGAAGGCGATGACCGCCACGATGATCGGGAACACCTTGTGTCGACCCTTCCGGCCGAGCCCCAGGATGCTGCGTGTGGTGTGCCAGGCCACCGAGCGCACGGCACCGCGGACGCCGGATCGCTCACCGTCGTAGCGGCGATAGCCCCGGTCGAGGATCTGTGCGTCGCTCACGACGACACCTTCATGACGACACCTCTGCTGCGATGTGGAACAGGTCTTCGAGTCGGCGGCGTCGTCGGACGACCTTGCCGAGGCGTGCACCGCTCGCAGCGAGCGCGTCGCGGACGCCGTCGGCGACCATGTCGACGTCGGGGCCGATCACCTCGACCGTGCCGACACCGAGCGGCCGGACGACGAAGCCGGCGCCGGTCAGGCTGGCCGAGACCTGGTCGAGTGCACCGGGACGGTCGGCGACCTCGACGATCTCGAGCACGACGCCTTCGTCGTCACCGACGAGCTGGGCGAGCGGGCCGCTCGCGACCAACGTGCCGGCGTCGAGCGCCACGACGTTGTCGCAGATCCGCTCCACTTCTTCGAGCAGGTGCGACGAGAGCACGACGTCGATCGAGTACTCGGCACTGATCTGTCGGATCAGGGCGAGCATCTCGTCGCGCTGCACCGGGTCGAGTCCGTCGGTCGGTTCGTCGAGGAAGATCAGACGCGGGTCGGCGGCGATCGCCTGGGCGAGCTTGACGCGCTGACGCTGCCCGGTCGACATCGAGCCGAGGGCACGGAACCGTTCCTCGCCGAGGCCGACCAGCCACAGTGCATCGCTCGCGCGGCTGCGGGCCTCGTCGCTCGGCAGTCCGCGCACCTCGGCGAGGTGCTTGACGAAGTCGGACGCCGGCATGTCCTCGGGCAGGACGTTGCGCTCCGGGCCGTAGCCGACGAGGGCACGGAGTTCGGCACCCTGGGTCGACGGGTCGAGGCCCAGCACGGTCGCCGTTCCGGCCGTGGCACGGCGCAGCCCGAGCAGGATCGACATCAGGGTCGTCTTGCCGGCGCCGTTGGCCCCGACCAGACCGGTGATGCCGCTCGGCACCTCGACATCGAGCGCGTCGAGGGCGCGGTGCGGGCCGAACTGCATCGTCAGTCCGGTCGTGGAAATGACACTCACAGCAGCATCATGGCGCACCGCTCCCCCGCCGACGTCGTCCTTCTGGCCGATTCGACGTCGTCCCGTCGGTTGATGCCGTC
>JBPEWX010000655.1:0-1590 GCA_052032235.1 Ilumatobacter sp.
TGGTTCGCCTTGCTGCGACGCAGGCGGGCCTTGCGCTTCTTGGTCTTCTTCGACATAGGCAGAACAGTCTATGGAGAAAGCGACCCACTCCCACCCGATGGCGGCGGTTCGATGACGATCCCTTGCGACTCAACCGTGACGGGCGGCGAACGTTCGCACCCGATCTCGTTCCGAGACGCGGGTATTGCGATCGACGAGCCGGTCGCCGCACACCGCCGCGACGGTGTCCCGACCGGGTGTCCCGACCGTGTCGAGGAACGAGGACAGCAGCGTCCGCCGCACGGCACCGACGACCGGGCGAACCGGCGCCGGCACGTCGTCCACCTCGGCGATCGACGCCAACACCCACATCTGGGCTGCGTCACGATCGGGCGGCCCGGCCGACGCACCCTCCCAGTCGATGACGACCGGACCGTGGGCGGTCACGACGACGTTGCCCGGATGCAGGTCGTTGTGCACCAGGGTCGGCCCGTCTCCTCGGAAACCGTCGGGTGGAGGCACCTCGCGCAGTGCCAGGTGCAGCCGCCCGAGCTCGCGCCCGAACCGACGTGCGGACCACGGTCGCCGACCGATCAGATCGATCATCGTGCGCCCGACGACCCGCTCCATCACGAGGTCGGGACCGTCCACGTCGAAGACGCGCGGCGTCGGCACACCTCCAGCGCGGGCAGCGCGCATCGCGGCAACCTCGTGATCGCCGATCGATCCGGACCTCAGGCGGCGGACGACACGGCCGTCGCCGAGGTCGTAGATGTCGGCCGATCGACCGCCGGCGATCAGCGGGCCCGGCGGGTCGTCCACGGACTATTCCTCGGTCCAGGCGAGCAGGTCGTCGGCCGACCAGGTGTTGACGATCCGTTCGATCGGCACCTCGCGCTCCGCGGCTCGGTTGCAGCCGTAGGGCTGCCATTCGAGTTGGCCGGTCGCGTGAGCGTCGGAGTCGATCGAGAAGTCGCAGCCGTACTCGATCGCCAAGTCGATCAGCTCGCGGGGAGGATCGAGCCGTTCGGGCCGACAGTTGATCTCGACCGCCGTTCCGAACTGGGCGCACGCCGCGAACACGTAGTCGGCGTCGAACTGTGACTCGGGCCGTTTGCCGACCTTGCGTCCGGTGCAGTGTCCGAGGATGTCGACGTGAGGGTTGGCCACGGCGGCCACCATGCGACGAGTCATCTGATCAGCGTCCATCCGAAGCTTCGAATGCACCGACGCCACGACCACGTCGAGCTCGGCGAGGAGCTCGTCGGACAGGTCGAGGCTGCCGTCGTCGAAGATGTCGACCTCCATGCCGGTGAGGATGCGGAAGTCGTGACCCGCAGCGGCGATGTCGTCGTTGATCCGATCGATCTCGACGAGCTGCTCGCGAAGTCGGTCCTCGTTCAAACCGTGCGCCACGGTGAGTCGGGCCGAGTGGTCGGTGAGCACCATGTACTCGTGGCCGAGTTCGATCGCCGTCGCCGCCATCGCCTCGATCGGGGCACCGCCGTCGCTCCACGTGGAGTGCAGGTGGCAGTCACCGCGCAAGGCGGCCCGGTACGGTCGGCCGGCGTCGGTCAGCTCGATCCGCGACTCGGCTTCGACCTTCGCCAG
>JBPEWX010000656.1:0-6493 GCA_052032235.1 Ilumatobacter sp.
CGTCTGCGGCCGTCAGGCCCGTTCGATCTCGACCAACGTGTCGCTGTAGGCGACGCCCCCGCCCCAGTCGGTCAGGGTGTCGTTGGTGAGGCTGTTGGCCACCTTGCCGTCGGGGTGCTGGTGTCGCCACCAACCCCACGGGATCGCAGCGAGCCCGGGCCGCAGGCGTTCGGTGATCTTCACGGGCAGTTCGAGTGACGCTCGCTCGTTGAACACCCGTGCCGAGTCACCGTCGGCGAGCCCGCGCTCGGCGGCGTCGACGGCGTCGAGTTCGACGAAGGGCGCCCCCTCCGCAGGGCCGTGCTTCGGCAGGTGCGAGTACCCGGAGTTCAAGAAGCGAGCGTGGTGCTTCGGTGTCATCAGCTGCAACGGGAACCGGTCGGCGGAGGCACCCTGAGGTCCCTCGGTCGGCGGCACGAACGTCGGCACGCTCGGCTGACCCATGTCGGCCAGTCGTTGCGAGGCGAACTCGACCTTGCCCGACGCCGTCGGGAAGCCACCGTCGGCCCAGGGACGACCGTCGTCGGGGAACGGCACGCGCATCCAACCGTCGCGACGCAACGCGTCGAGGTCGACCGTCGGCAGCGACTGCGCCAGGAGGGTCAGGTCGTCGTCGTACAGGGCGGGCTCGTCGAGCCCCATGGCACGGGCGATCCGACGGAAGCATTCGGTGTTGCTGACCGCCTCGCCGACCGGTGCGATCGCCGGTTCGTTCCAACCCATCCAGAGATGGCCCCAGGCGAGCGTGACGTCGACCGACTCGATCTGGGTGGTCGCCGGGAGCACGATGTCGGCGTAGCGGGCGGTGTCGGTCAGGAACTGTTCGTGCACGACCGTGAACAGGTCGTCGCGTTCCATGCCGCGTCGCACGGTCTCGGCGTTGGGGACGATCACGAGCGGGTTCGAGTTCCAGACGATCATCGCCCGGACCGGGTCGTCGGTGTCGAGCAGGGCCTCGCCGAGTCGACTCATGTTGATCGTGCGCGGTGTCCGACCGCCGAGCAGGTCGGTGCGATGGAGCGCTTCCTCGTCGACCAGGTCGTCCTGGAAGCATCCGACGCTCCGCATCAACCCGCCCCCGCGCTCGCGCCATGATCCGATCAGGGCGGGGAGGCAGGCGAGCGTCCGGTAGAACATCGCACCGTTCTCGTGGTGCTCGGCGCCGATCAACGACCGGATCGCAGCGGGTCGGACGGTCGCGTAGTCGATCGCCAGCCGTTCGATCACGGTGGCTTCGACGCCGCACTGTTCGGCGGCCCAAGCGGGGGTGGTCTCGGCGACCGCCGCCGCGAGTTCGTCGTAACCGACGGTGTGGGCGCCGACCCACTCGTGGTCGACGAGGCCGTCCCGGATGATGACGTGCATCATCGCCAACATCATCGCGATGTCGGTGCCGGGGAGCGGCTGGACGAACCGGTCGGCCGACTCGGCCGTGATGGTGCGGATCGGGTCGACGACGACCAGCTCGGCCCCGGCGGCGCGGGCCCGTTCGATCACGGGCCAGAGGTGTCGGTTGGTGAGCCGGGTGTTCGTCGCCCACAGGATGATCAACTTCGAGTGTTCGAGATCGAGCGCGTCGGCACCGTGCCCGGTGCCGTTGGTCATCGAGATGCCGGCGCCGACGGTGGGTCCGCAGATGTTTCGCTCGAGGCGGCACGCGCCGAGGTGGTTGAAGAATCGTTCGGAGATGCCCTGCGTCGCCAGCAGGCTCTGATTGCCGGCGTCGCTGAACGGCAGCACGGCGTCGCCGCCGTGCAGGTCGATGATCGTCCCGAGCCGATCGGCGATCTCGGCGAGGGCGTCGTCCCACGAGATCGGTTCGAAGGTGCCGCTTCCTTTCGGACCGGTGCGGCGCAGTGGGTGGAGGATCCGATCGGGCGAGTAGACGCGATCGAGGAAGCGGTTGACCTTCGGGCAGAGTTCACCGTACGAGTACGGGTGATCGGGGTTGCCGCGCAGCTTCACGGCGACGGGTTCGGGTCGGGCATCGTCGACCGTCACGGTCCAGCCGCACGAATCCGGGCAGTCGTGATGGCAGGTGCCGTTCACCGTCGTCGTCATGAGGCGAGCGTAGGTCGCCGCCGCCCTGCGCACCCGCTCGGTTGCCGACGGACACCGTGTCCGCTGGTTTGTCGACACGGTCACCCGGGTACGCGACGCTCATGTTCACGACACTGGTGGCGTTCTCCCGAACCGCACGAACGTTGGTCTTCCCGATCGGCCGCACCGCCATCGCGTTGCTGGTCTGGCTCAACCGTCACACCCTCATGCTCTGGTACCGGTCGGTCCGCGACGAGGTTCAGGCGAACGGTGTCGACGTCGAACGTCTGCGTCACCTCGCACGGGGTCTGTGGGCGATCGCCAACGATCGACGCACCGCCAACGCCGAGGCTCTCAAGACCGTGTGGGTCCGAGCCGACGGCTATGAGTTCGCCGCCCACGACGACTGGGAGGGCCGTGACGCGGTCGAGGAGTTGCTCGGCCCCATCGGCCCGCACGAGACGACCGTCACCGCGGCGTGAGCCGTCGACGCCGACACCACGAGGAGACCACGATGTCCGAAACCCCTGACGACCGCGAGATCATCGACGACGCCCCGAGCGTCCCGACCGTTCCTGGCGTCCCGTCCGACAACACGACGCTGACCGCCGTCCTCGACGAGGTCGAGGCCGACGGTTTCACGAGTTCGTTCGTCGTCCGACCCGACGCCGCGCTGATGTGCACGACGTGCCGGGTGACGACGCCCGCCGCTCGGATCGAGCCGTCGCAGACACGGCGCCTCGAAGGTGCCTCCGACCCAGCCGACGAACTGTGGGTGGTGGCCGCCGCCTGCCCCAACTGTGGTGCGCACGGGTCGGTCGTGCTCGGTTTCGGACCCGAGGCATCGGAGGACGACGCGCTCGTCGTCGCCGCTCTCGACGTCGAACCGGACTGATGGCACCGAGCCGCCGTCGGTTCGACATCGCGGTCATCGGCGGCGGATCGGCCGCCACCGCCCTGGTCGGCGCGCTCGACGGCGACCCGTCGGTGGTGGTCTTCGAACCCGGGCTCGTCGGGGGCGAGTGTCCGTACGACGCGTGCATCCCGAGCAAGGGGTTGTTGCACGACGGTGCGGTCGGCCGATCGTGGTCGACCGCGTCGGCGAGACGACGCGATCTCATCGATCATCGCGACGACGGTGCCCATGTCCAGGCGCTCACGGGCGCCGGCGACGTCACGTTGGTGCGCGAGCGGGCAGCGTTCGTCGACGAGCACCGACTCGCCTCACCGTCCATGGTGGCCGAGGCCTCCCACGTCGTGATCGCCACGGGGGCGACCCCCGTCGTTCCCGACATCGACGGCCTCGACGACGTCCGCGACCGGGTGTGGACCAGTGCGGATGCACTGCGAACGGACGAGGTCCCGGAACGGCTGGTCATCGCCGGCGGTGGCGTCGTCGGCTGCGAACTGTCGAGGCTCTTCGCCTCGTTCGGCAGTCACGTCACGATCGTCGAACCGGACGACCATCTGATGGCCGACATGTTGCACCCCGACGTCGTCGACGCCGTCGAGCACGAGGTGCGACGTCCCGGTGTCGAACTCGCGTTGGGCAGTCGACCGGTCACGGTGGCTCCACACGGCGATCGCGTCACGATCCGGACGGACGACGGCACCGAGCGGCGAGCCGACCGCCTGCTCCTGGCCGTCGGCAAGCGGCCGAGCCTCGACGGCCTCGGTCTCGAGTCGTTGGGCATCGACCCCGCCCTCCCCCTCCCGGTCGACGCGACCGGACGAATCGGGACGTCGGGGTCGCTGTGGGCGATCGGCGACGTCGTCGGCGCAGCCCAGTACACCCACGCCGCGAACCATCACGGACGGGTCGTGGCGGATCACCTCACCGGCGACGGGGTGCGCCGCTTCGACGACGTCGTGAACGCGGCCTGCATGTTCACCGAACGTCCGATGATGACCGTGGGTCCGTCCTACGGCGAACTGGTCGACGACACCGACGTCGTGTGGTCGGTGGTCGACATCGGCGACGCAGCACCCAGGGCGTCGACCGACGAGCAATCAGGGGCGCTCGCCCTCGCCGGGCGGCGGTCGACGGGTCGACTCGTCGCAGCCCACGGCGTCGGTCCGGCGTTCGACGAACTCGTCCACGCGATCGTCGTCGCGATCGACGGCGACGTGCCGGTGGCGCGCCTGCTCCAGTCGATGTTCCCGTTCCCGACGATGGGCGATGCACTCACGGCGGCACTGGGCGACCTGCAGGCGCAGTGGTCGAGCTGACCGTCGGTCGGGCGATGCGTGACGTCAGGCTTCGACGACGAGGTAGTCGTCGACGCCGCTGATCTCGAGCAGTCGCTTCACCGCCGGTGACGGGGTCGCGAGCGTGAGCGAGCCGCCCGCCTCCTGCATCCGCTGGTGGGCGTCGATGAGGACCCGGAGTCCGCTCGAGTCGACGAACTCGACGCCCGACAGGTCGAGCCGGACGGTCGGCGCGGCAGCGTCGATCGCGGCGGCCAGGGTCGGGGCGGTGTGTGCGTCGATCTCGCCCACGGCGCGGAGTCCGTGGTCGGACGTCTCGATCGTCAAGAGGTCCTCGGGCTGGGTCATGGCGTGATCGTACCGTTTCTGTCGTCGTTCGGCGGTTTCGAGGCGCCGTTGGTCGGTGAAGCGTCGTGTTCGCCGGTGATGTCGGTCGGCGCCCTGCGGACCGCGATCGCCGTCAGATCGTCCGAACGATCACCGACCCGGAACGTTTCGGTGGCGTCGTGGATCCGGTCGAGGAGCTCGATCGGGTCGGCGCTCGTGAGGCAGGCGGCGAGTCGTTCGTCGCCGAACCGCTCCCGTTCCGGACCGATCGTGTCGGTCAACCCGTCGGTGTGGGCGAGCAGGGTCCACCCGGTCGGCAACTCGGCCTGATGGGTCGACCAGGTCGCAGCGAACGCGCCGATCAGCGGACCCGACCGGTCGAGCACGACCGATCGGTCGCCGTCGGTGAGGATCGCCGCCGGGTGGCCCGCGTTGGCGTAGGCGAGGTGTCCGCTGTCGAGGTCGATCACGACGACCGATGCGGTCAGGAGGTCGGCGCGCTCGTCTTTCAACATCTCGCGTGACAGCCAGTCGAGTGCGGCGCCGGGCGAGAGGCGGGCGCGGAGCGCAGCGCGGAGCTGCGACTTCGCCTTGAGGGCGTTGAGCGCGGCCGAGGCACCGTGACCGGTCACGTCGATCAACACGATGTAGAGGTGCGAGGCGTCGAGGAGGCCGATGTCGAAGCAGTCGCCGGCGACGACGCCCTCCGCCGGGACGAGCAGCGTGTGGGCCGCCCAACCGTCGGGCATCTCGCCGATCTCGTCGGCGAGCTCGGATCGGACCTGGATGGCGAGCACGGCGCTCTGTTCGATGCCTCGTAAGGCAGCGACCGCGTCGTCGCGGGCGGAGCGGAGTGACCGTTGGAGCACCCCGACGGCGTCGCTGACGTCCTGGAGTTCCGGTGCGTCGAAGTGGGGCAACGGGGCGGTGTCGTCGTGGCTCAATGCGCGGGCGGCATGACCGATGCTGGCGAGCGGACGGAGCACCCACCGGCGGAACAGCGACGCAGCGAGTGCGGTTCCGAGGATCGCGGCGATGGCGCTGAGGAACAGGACGCCGATGACGCTGCGTTGGATCTGGCGGGCTCGTTCGGCGAGGTCGTCGACGTGGAGCACGACGGCGGCGTCGAGATCGTCGAGCGCGGCCCGGACCTCGACGAAGCGTTCGAGCGCGAAGTCGTCGGGCGGCGGCTCATCGACGTCGGTCAGGATCGGGTCCGCGACATCGGTCCGCCAGCGTTCGCCGGCGTCGACGGCCCGATCGACGAGCATCGTGAACCCGTCGAGGTCGAGCTCCCGTTCGTGGAGCCGGGCGACGATGTCGGCCTGGACGGTGGCGCCGGCGTAGTACGGGTCGAGGAACGTCTCGTCCGCCGTCAGCAGATACCCGCGGATGCCCGTCTCCTGATCGCTGAGCGACAGGCTCAACTCTGCGACGTCGACCGCTGCGGACCGGGCTTCCCCGCGTGCGTCGAGGGTTCGATCCCACTGGCGGATCATCAGTGCGGACAGTCCGACGGCCACGAGCACCATGACGAGGAAGATGACGGCGATGATGCCGAGGCGGGTGCGGAGCGATGTCCGTCGAGGAGGCTCGCGACGCATAGTCGACCCGAGGATACTGTCGCCCGTTCGTGGCCCCGTGTCCCTCGGACGCGCCGACGCCGGATCACCCGTTCGGGTGATCCGGCGTCGTCAGCGGGGTTTCTGGTCGGGAGGGTCGAGCGGCGTCAGGCGACACTGCGTCGTGCGTCGATGTTCGGCACATCGGCGCTCGACGACGAGGTCGACTCGTCGGACGACCGTCGGGTGTACCAGACGGTGCCGACGACGGCGAGCGTCGCCAGGATCGCGGCGACCACCCACCAGCGGCGGTTGGAGGTCGGCGCCGAGACACCCGGGACGTGGCCGGCCGCTCG
>JBPEWX010000657.1:0-5063 GCA_052032235.1 Ilumatobacter sp.
GACATAGAGCGGGTGGTCGCACGGCACGTGGGCGAACTCGAGCGGGGCCGGGTCGTCGGTGAGCAGCTCCTCCCACGCCACGACGTCGGACGGCGGTGGCGTGTCCGGAAGGAACGGAACGTGCACGGTGGCCGCGACCGACGGGAGCCCGGTTCGGATCGCTGCCAGCTCGTCGACACGGGACACATCCCGCCGGCCGTACCGGTAGCCGTCGACCGCGAGCAGCACCGTCGGCTCGACCTGCCGGAACCGGTCGAGCACCGCCTGCACTCCGAACTCGGGCGCGCACGACGTCCAGATCGCACCCAGGCTGCTCGTCGCCAGGAACCCCACGATGGTCTCGGGCACGTTCGGCAGATAGGCGGCAACGCGGTCGCCTTCGCCGACGCCGAGACGCACCAGCCCGGCGCGAGCACGACGAACCTGCTCGACGAGCTCGGACCACGTCAGTTCGACGCGTTCGCGCGACTGGGAGACCCCGACGACGGCCACGGCGTCGGGTCGCTCGGCTGCCATCCGGCAGATGTGTTCGGCGTAGTTGAGCCGGGCGCCGGGGAACCAGCGCGCCCCGGGCATCGATCGCGAATCGAGCACGGCCTCGTACGGTGTCGCCGACACGACCTCGAACCGGTCCCACACGGCCGCCCAACACTCCTCCAACCCGTCGCTCGTCGACCACCGCCAGAGATCGCCGTAGTCGGCGAAACGGCGCCCGGAGCGTCGTTCGCATTCGTCGGCGAACTGCCCGAGCGCCGTCGAACTGCGGGCGTCGTCGCGGGGTGACCAGAGCACTCGTGGTGTCGACATCGCCGTCGAGCTTCGCACACGGCGCCCGCGGGTGCCCGGGTCGATGAGGTCAATGCAGACGTTCGGCGAGGCGGCCGACGAAGTGGGTCCAGCCGTCGACGTAGCCGTCACGCTCCTCGACCGACGATGCGGTCTGGCGGATCCGCATCGACGTCGAGTCGACCGACGACGACATCAGTTCGATGGACACCACACTCTCGTCGTCGTCGTGGTCCCACGACCACGTGAACTGCAGCCGAGCGGGTGGGTCGACGACGATGTAGCGGCCGCGTAGCGTCACGCCGGGTCCGTCCCACTCGAGGACGAACTCGCCACCCTCGTGCGGAGCGGTGTGGCCGCCGGTGGGCCACCACGTCGTGAGCAGTTCGATCCGGGTCAGGTACTCGAACACGACATCGGACGGGGCCGGCAGCTCGAACTCGAGATCGACGTCGTCCACGACGGCGACGCTAGTCGCCGCCCGCTCGACGCGAGCCCCGGCCCCGTCGTACGTTGTGGGTATGGGTTCGATGGTGGAATTCGCAAGCAACGGTTCGACGGCGCGCGGTTACCTGGCTGCTCCCGCCGGAGGCTCCGGTCCGGGCGTGATCGTGGTCCAGGAGTGGTGGGGCCTCGACTCGGGCATCAAGGAGATGGCCGACCGCCTCGCCGCCGCCGGGTTCCTCGCCCTGGCCCCCGACCTCTACCACGGCGAGCTGGCGGGCCACACCGAGATGGACAAGGCCGGCGAACTGATGACGAACCTGCCGATCGACCGCGCGGCGCGTGACATGAGCGGCGCCGTCGACTACCTCGCCGACCACGACGACACCACGAGCGACGGCGTCGGCGTGATGGGCTTCTGCATGGGCGGCATGCTCAGCTTCGTCCTCGCCGCCGAACGGCCCGACAAGGTGTCGGCGGTCGTCCCGTTCTACGGGTTCCCCACCGGCGACGGCCAACCCGACTACAGCAGGATCACCGCGGTCATCCGCGGCCACATGGCCGAACACGACGACTTCTTCCCACCCGCTGCGGCGGCCGAACTCGAAGCCGAACTCCGACGAGTCGGCGTCGACGCCACCCTCACCGTGCACCCCGGCTCGGGTCATGCGTTCATGGCCCCGCACAACGCGCTCGGCACGCAGGATCAGGACCTCTACGACCAGATCTGGCCGCAGGCCACGGCGTTCTTGCACGAGCAGCTCGGGTGACCGCGCAATAACGTCGTTCGGACCCTGCGGCTGGTCAAGTGACGCGGGTGATCTGCCGAACAATTGGCAGACGTTCCCGCCCCCGACCGTCGCCGCCCCGACATGACCGACGCCCGCCATCCCAAGCTCCCGCAGGATCCACGGTTCTACGAGACCGTGCTCGACCTCGTCCCGACACCCGTGCTCGTCGTCAATGCCGACGGGACGGTGTCGTACGGCAACCAGGCGCTGCTCGAACTGTCCGGATGGACCCTCGACAACGGGATCGGGATGCAGATGCTCGACGCCGTCCACCCCGACGACCTGCCGAGCGTCATGGAGGCCTACCAGGGGGTCGCGAGCGCGTCGGCGGATGACGCCGCCACGAGCGGACCGTGGCTCCCGATCCGTTTCCGCATCATCGCCCGCGACGGCCGCATCATCCCGATGGAGGCCACCGGCGTCAACGCCCTCGGCGACGGAGCGGTCGACGGGATCGTGTATCACGTTCGCAACTGCCGCGACGACGAACTGCTCGCCGAGGTGTTCGCCGGCGTCGCCTCACACGACCCGGTCGCACAAGGATGTGCGCCACTCGTCGAACGCCTCGCGTTGCCACCCCACGCAATGGCGGTGGCGGTCTTCGAACAGCACGCGAACGGCACGGCGCGATGTGTCGTCGCGAGCCACGACGTCGTCGCCGGGCTCCCGGCCACCTCGGTCGCAGCCGTGCCGTGGGCCGGACTGTCGACCGAGCCGGCTCGGTCCGAACTCGACATGCTGCCGAACGACGTCGCAGCGACACTGCGTGAGGCGGGCTTCGGTTCGGTGTTCCACGCCGGCGCCCACTCCCCCGACTTCGACATGACACTGCGTCTCGTCGCCTGCACACCGGCCGACCACCCGTCGGTCCAGGGTCCGATCAGCCAGATCACCCAGGCGCGCGAACTCCTGAGCCTCATCGCGACGAAGGCCCACAACGACCGAACGATCGCGAGCAATGCGATGCGCGACGACCTCACGGGGCTCCCGAATCGCCTCGGCTTGTCGCACCGATTCGACCGGATCATGGCGACGACCGACGACTGCGCCGTGATGTTCATCGACGTCGACCGGTTCAAGCCGATCAACGACGTGTTCGGACACGCCGCCGGTGACCACGTCCTGGCGACCATCGCAGACCGGCTCGTCCGGGCCGTGCGCCCGGACGACTTCGTCAGCCGCATCGGCGGCGACGAGTTCGTGATCGTGCTCACCGACACCGCCGGCCGACTCGCCAGCACGACGGTGCGGCAACTGGCCGATCGCATCGTCGCCGTGCTCAGCGAACCGATCGTGTACGAAGGTCAGACGATCGAGGTCGGTGCGAGCGTCGGCGTCGCACTCGGCCATCACCGCAACCTCGACGAGCTGATCGCCAAGGCCGACGGCGCCATGTATCGCGCCAAGCGGGCGGGCGGCGACCGTCATCACGTCAGCATCGACTCCGCCGCCTGACCGAGCCTCCGACTGGGCCACGTCCGGTGACCGCGACCAGACTGGCGGCCATGAGCGACCGCGACCCCATCTTCGACTGCCTCGACCGCTGGTTCGAGCACTTGCGCGGCGAACTCGACGGTGGACTCGACGCGATCCTGCACCCCGATGTCGTGTTCCTCTCGCCGATCGTGTACACGCCCCAGGAGGGCCGCGACATCACCAAGCTGTACCTCCAGGCGGCCGGCAGCACACTCGCCGATGTCGATCCGCACGCCGAGCGCGAGACCACCTCCGCCCTCGACGGCGACAGCAAGTTCGGCTACGTCAAGGTGATCCGCGAGGGGCACCACGCGATGCTCGAGTTCGAGACGACCGTCGACGGCAAGTACGCCAACGGCGTCGACATCATCACCTGCAACGACGACGGCCAGATCGTCGAGTTCAAGGTGATGATGCGGCCACTGCAGGCGATCAACGCCGTGCACGCCCAGATGAAGGCGACCCTCGAGCAGCTCGCCGGCGGCTGAGCCGTTCCGGGGTCTTGCCCGACCCGTCGGTTCGGCGCCGCCGGCGTCCGTGTCCGGCAGGTGAACAGTCGGTTCGTGTCACGGATGACGCTCGTTCTCGGACGTAGCGTCACGCGAGTCCAACTCACGACGATGTCGAGGCTCACGATGATCAAACGCACCACCGGTTCGGCCGCCAGCGGTCAGCTCACCAAGGTCACCTTCGCCCTTCCCACATCCGACTGTGATCAGCCGGTGTCGGTGGTCGGCGACTTCAACGGGTGGGATCCGCTCGCCCACCCGCTCAAGAAGCGCAGCAACGGCACGCGATCGGTGTCGGTCGAACTCGAAGCCGGTCGTCGCTACCGGTTCAAGTATCTGACCGACGACGGCTCCTGGCTGGTCGACCCCGACGCCGATCTGGTCGGCAACGACTACGCCGGCGTCGACTCGTCGATCGCCGCCTGATCCGAGTCGGTCAGCCGACCGGGAGGCCGAGCGAACGGGCGATGACGAGCCGCTGGATCTCGCTCGTCCCCTCGCCGATCTCGAGGATCTTGGCGTCGCGGTAGAAGCGTGCCATCGGCGTCTCCTCCATGAAGCCCATGCCGCCCAGGACCTGGGTGCCGAGGCGGACGGCGTCCATCGCCGCCTCCGTCGAGTAGAGCTTCGCCATGGCCGCGATCTGGCCGATCGGGCGGCCCTGGTCCTTGATCCACGCCGCCTTGTAGGTGAGGTTGCGGGCGTTCTCGACCTGGACGGCGAGGTCGGACAACTGGAACGCAAGGCCCTGGTTGGCGCCGATCGGCTTGCCGAACGCGATCCGGTCCTTGGCGTACTCGATCGACATCTCGAGCGCCGCCTGGGCGCACCCGACAGCGAGCGCCGAGATCGCGATCCGGCCATCGTCGAGGATCGTGAGGAAGTTGCGGAACCCCTCCCCCGGCTTGCCGAGCAGATGGTGCTCGGGGACCCGGCAGTCGTCGAGGGTGATGCCGTGGGTGTCGGAGGCGTGCCAGCCGAGCTTGTGGTACGGCGGCTCGATGATCATGCCCGGGGTGCCGGCCGGGACGACGAACGCCGAGATGCCGTCCTCGGT
>JBPEWX010000658.1:0-4978 GCA_052032235.1 Ilumatobacter sp.
CCGAAGTCCTCCGCAGCAGCGGTGGCGGCCTCCTGCGGGACGAGCGTCGGCGGATAGGAGAAGATGTCCTGGCTGTTCTTGGTCGACGTCGACAGGGCGACGATGAACGGGAACGCCACGATCACGGCGACGGCGACCAACATCACATAGGTCGCGACGCGCACCAGGGTGGCGCGAGGCCCCTTGCGCCTGACGCTCATGACACACCTCCACTGGTCTCGTCACGTTGCATTCGGAACTGTGCGGCGGTGAAGCCGAAGATGACGAGGAACAGCACCCACGCCAGGGCGGAGGCGTAGCCCTGACGGTTGTTCGCGAACGCCTCCTGGTACAGGGTGAGCACCGGCGTCTGGGTCGCGTAGTTCGGTCCGCCGGGGACGGGCCGGGAGAGGATCCACACGATCTCGAACAGCTGCAGGGCCAGGATCGATGTGGTGATCAGGACGTAGAACGTCGTGTTCCTGAGTTGCGGCACCGTGATGCGACGGAAGATCTGCCACGTGCTGGCGCCGTCGATCTCGGCCGCCTCGTACAGCTCTTTCGGGATCGCCTGATGGCCGGCGAGGTAGAGCACGGTGTTGAAGCCGAAGCTCATCCAGGCGAACACGACCACCATCGACAGCAACGCCGTACTTCGTTGCGTCAGCCAGCCGTGACCCGCGCCGGGCTCGGAGAGGCCGACGAGGTCGAGCAGGTAGTTGATCCAGCCGATGGTCGCGTCGAACATCTGCCCCCAGACGATGGACACGCCGATCACGCCGGCGACCGACGGGATGAAGTAGATCGCTCGGAAGATCTTCATGCCCGGCAACTTGGAGGCGAGCACGCTCGAGAGCACCAGCGCCGGGAGCACCGACAGTGGTACGGCGAGGACGAGGAACACGAAGATGTTCCGCATCGACAGCCAGAACTCGACGTCGCGCGCGCCGACGACCCAGTGCTGTCCGAACCAGTCGGCGTTCATCAACACCTGGTAGCCGTCGGACAACACCTCGGTGCCGGCGTTCGGGGCCGACGCGCTCGCGAAGTCGAGCGACAGCGCTCGTGTGTAGTTGCCCAACCCGATGAACTCGCGCCCGGTGTTGGTGGTCTCCCAATCGAAGAACGAGACGTACAGCGAGAACAGCAGGGGGAAGGCGAAGAAGATCAGGAACCCGAGCAGGTTCGGCGACAAGAACGCGAGCCCGCTGAGGGCTTCCTCGACGGTGCGTGAGGTGTGGAAGTGGTTCGCTGCACGACGCGACCACATCATGCGGGTGGCGAGTGCGGCGGCGATGGTCAGCGCCAGTGCTCCGATCGTGATCGGGCGGCTGATGGCGTCGATCGCGTACTCGATCGCGCCCATCGGGTCGGCGGCGATCACGAACCAGACGCCGGCCACGCCGGCGACGACCCAGCCGGCGCGGCGAAGCAGTTCGGCGAGTCGGTTGGTGGGTTCCTTGGCGAGCAACTGCTTTGCGACGAGCACCCAGATCAGACCCACACAGACGACGAGGAAGGGGACGAACGCCTTGTACAGCCCCTCTCCCAGGTAGCCGATCGACCGATACACGTTGAAGAGGTGCAAGGTGATCGCGCCGGCGATCACCGCGGTGAGGTAGCTGACGGCCAACGACACCGGGCGCGCCCAACGGGTCCGGGCGCTCACGCCGTACGCAGCAGCCATGTTGGCGACGAACGCCGCTCCGAAGAAGCCCTGCAGCGCGTAGCGCGGCATCCACGGCAGTTCGTCGGCTCCGCCACGCCGGGCGAGCATGAACACCGCGGCGCTCGCGAGCACGCCGACGAGGTGCCAGACGACGACCATGCGAACGGCGAAGCCGGACAGCCCGCGGTCGTCGATGTGGCGCTGCCCGGTCGGGCTCTCGGCCAGTGCGCCACCGAGGCCGGTGGCATGGTGGTCGGCGCTCGACGCGTCGGGCGTCGGCGCGGAGGTTTCGCTCACGTCAGTTCCCCTCGAATGCTCCATCGCAGGCGCGGTGGAGCAGGTCGTCCGGCCGTGTCGGGTCAGGGCGGGGGGTGCCCCGACCCGACACGAACCGGTCCGGTCGGATCAGCCTTCGAAGGCGACCGCAGTCTCGGCGCAGATGTTCGCCTGGAAGTCGTCGATGGTCCGCTCACCGTTGAGGACGGCGGTGATCGCGCTGTCCATCACGGCGCCGTACTCGGGCCAGCTGCCGGTCCACAGCGGACCTTCGGCCGTCGGCGAGTCGGCGAGTCCGTCGATGAACGCCTGGTTGTTCTCCGGCGGCGTGAATCCGAGGAAGGCCTCGATGGCGGCGTCGGACTGACGGCTCGGGATGTTCGCACCCAGCTCGCTGACCGTCGCCATGGTCTCGGCGGTCGTCAGCTGCTGGACCAGGTCCCACGCCTCTTCCGG
Source organism: Ilumatobacter sp. (assembly GCA_052032235.1). Lineage (GTDB taxonomy): Bacteria > Actinomycetota > Acidimicrobiia > Acidimicrobiales > Ilumatobacteraceae > Ilumatobacter. Next base: position 2,381 of record JBPEWX010000658.1, read on the forward strand.
ATGCTCCGTGTTGGCGTTCACCACGTAGGCGCCCCAGAACAGCCAGTTGCCCTGCGTGCCGCCGGGTCCGACCGGCAGCTGCACGACGTCCCAGTTGAACCCGGCGTCGGCACGGGCACCGGGCGTCGCCCAGCGGCCGTTCATGTACATGCCGACGGTGCCGGCCTTCCACGGCGCCTCGCCACCTTCGCCGTACGGCACGGTGGCGCCACTGGCGAACAACGCTTCCATCGCGGTCAGACCCTCGATCGCCTCGGGCGTGTCGAGCGCACAGGCCGTGCGGTCCTCGTTGAAGAAGCTGCCTCCGGCGGCGTTGATGAAGGTGCCGTACGGGCCCCACCAGGCGTCCATCGCGAAGCCCTTGTTCTCGCCGCCGAGTTCGGCGACCTGCTGGCTGACCTCGGTGAACGTCTCCCAGTTCCACTCACCGGCTGCTGCGAGCGCACGAGGATCGTCGGCTCCCGCCTCGGCGATGAGGTCGTTGTTGACGTACAGCGCCATCGTCGACACGTCGCGGGGCAGACCCCACAACTTGTCGCCGGGGCCACCGGTCTCGGTGTCGTAGGTCAGGTGGTACATCGGTTCGGGGTAGAACTCGCTGGTGTCGAAGCCGTCCTCGGCTGCCAACGGGGCGAGGTCGTAGATCAGGCCCTCGGTCTGGAAGCGGGCGATGTCGGTGCCGGGGATCCAGAACACGTCGGGCGCGGTGCCGTTCGCGATCTCGGTCACGAGCTGGTCCTGATAGCTGCCGGTGTCGGTGGTACCGGGCTCGTAGTTCAGGCTGTACGCATCACCGTTCGCTTCGTCGATGCTGTCGCTGATGTCGCCGTAGACCTCGGCCTCGGCGTCGTTGTCGGGACGGGTGCGCCACCGGATGGTGACGTCACCGTCGGCAGGTTCGTCGGCCGGCTCGTCGGCGGCCGGCTCCTCGGCAGGTTCGTCGGCCGGTTCCGCGGCGGGTTCTTCGGTCGAACCCTCGTCGGCCGGCTCGGCTGCGTCGTCGTCGTCGCCACCGCACGCCGAGACGATCAGAGCGATCGACACTGCGGCGGCAGCCCACTTGGTTTTCTGCACGTTCGTGCTCCTTGTGTTTCGGGGGCTGCGGCGGGAACCGCACCCTCTCTCCCCCTCCCCACTGATGTGGGACGGTGTCGCCGGCGCTCGGGGCCCCGGGCGAATCTGGTCAGGTCGTCGTTCGGTCGGCGACGATCACGTCGACTCCCTGTGACCTGACGGCGTCGAGCACCGTCGAGCTGGCGCCCGAATCGGTGATCAACACGTCGACGTCGTCGATCGGGCAGACCGTGGCCAGTGCACGGCTCCCGATCTTGCTGCTGTCGGCCACGACGACGCAGCGGGCTGCGGCGCCGATCATGCTGCGCTTGACGGCGGCTTCGGGCAGGTTGATGTTGGTGACGCCCGCGACCGGGTCGACGCCGTTGCATCCGAGGAAGACGGTGTCGACGCGCAGGCTGTCGAGCATGGGGGCGGCGAGCGGTTCGACCAGGCTGTGCTGCTTGGGTCGGAGGGTGCCGCCGGTGACCACGATCGTGAAGCGCGGGTGCGCGGCTTCGAGACCGAGTGCGATCTTGAGCCCGTTGGTGAACACCATGAGCTCGGTGAGGTCGGTGCGGGCGACCAGTTCGTCGGCCAGTGCCGCCGTGCTGGTGCCGACGTCGAGGAGGATCGACTCGCCGCTCGACACCAGCCCGGCGGCGACCCGGGCGATGGCCGATTTCTGTTCGGCCTGCTCGGTCATGACCTCTTCGAAGGTGCGCTCGATGCGCGAACCGGCGAGCGGCATCGCTCCGCCGTGGACGCGCTTGGCGAGCTGGCGCTCCTCGAGCTGCTGGAGGTCGTGTCGGATCGTGACGGCGCTGACGCCGAACCGATCGGACAGGTCGCGGACCCGGACGAAACCGGTTCGGACGAGCAGTTCGTGCTCGGCGCGCTGGCGCAGCTCGGCCGGCAACGGATCACCGGATTCGGCCGTCATCGTGCGGCCACCACGTTCCCCCTCGGTTTCATTCACTTTCGTTATTCTTAACTTTGCTGTCGTTTGGTGTCAATATCCGCGACGGTGTTTTTCTGGACATCGTGTCAGCAAGGGCGCTAGAACTGCCTGCGGCCCGCTCGGGCCCGCACCACCCACCGATCGAAAGCGAGCCCTCGTGGAGTACCGCCGTCTCGGCCGCAGCGCCGTTCGTGTCAGCCCGATCGCCCTCGGCACGATGAACTTCGGGCCCCAGACCCCGGCCGACGACGCCCACCGCATCCTCGACCGCGCCGTCGACGCCGGCATCAACCTCATCGACACGGCCGACCAGTACGGCGGCGACCTCGGCGTCGGCACGACCGAGACCATCCTCGGCGACTGGCTCGCCGGACGCTCCGACCGCGATTCGCTCGTGCTGGCGACGAAGGTGCACGAGCCGATGGGCGACGGCCCGAACGACCGCGGCCTGTCGGCGTACCACATCCGCCGAGCGTGCGAGGCCAGCCTGCGACGGCTCCGGGTCGATCACATCGATCTGTACCAACTGCACCATCTCGACCGCGCCGCGGCGTGGGACGAGGTGCTGATGGCGACCGAACGCC
>JBPEWX010000659.1:0-6092 GCA_052032235.1 Ilumatobacter sp.
CCGATCCGCCTGCCGACTTCGCCGTTGCCGCCTACTTCGCCGACGTCGAGGCGACGTCGCCGGGCAGCCTCTTCGGTCAGCTCGTCCGCCATACCCAGCTCCCACCCGAGGAGCGCGTCCCCGCCATCGCCGACTTCTTCGCCCACGCCGCCGAACCGCCGGCGTGGGCCGACCCGGAGATCGTCGCCCGAGGGCAAGCCTTCTTCAACCGACTCGTGTCGCACCAGTTCGCCGCGCTCTACTTCGCCTCGCTGCCGAGCTCGTACGCCGCGGCGAAGGGTGTGCAGGTGCTGCACATGACCGGCCGGTTGCGTACCGACACCGAGCGTCGGCTCAACGAGACCGCACAGTTCATGATGGACATCTCGGGGCCGGGTGCGCTCGACGTCGGCGGCGTGGGCGTCGACCGCATCCTGCACGTTCGCCTGATGCACGCCGCGGTCCGATGGATGATCGCGAACGACCCGGCGGTGAAGCACGTCGACGATCTCGATCCTCCGGCTGTGCTGCTGCCCGATCTCGTCTGGTCGGCGTCATGGGGCCTCCCCGGCAACCAGGAAGACCTCGTCGGCACGTGGTTGACGTTCACCGCGCAGGTGTACGACACGTTCGACGCCAGCGGCGTCGAGTACACCGACGACGACATCACCGCCCACCTGCACATGTGGCGGCTCGTCGGCCACCATCTCGGCGTCGCCCCGCGGCTCGTGCCGTCGAACCGCCGCGACGCCGACGCGCTCCACGCCATGATCTGGCGTCGCCAACAGGCGCCGAGCGCGTCGGGGGTCGCGATGACCCAGGCGCTGCTCGACCAGGCGCATCATCACATGCCGCGCCCGACCTGGCCGCTGATCCCGACCACGTTCCGGCACTTCCTCGGCGACGACGTGGCCGACATGATCGAGATCCCGCCGGCGAACTGGACCCGGCACGTGTTCCCCGTGATGAACCGGGTCGCGCGGTTCTTCACACGGGGGAGTGCACGGCACCCGCTCCACGCACGGCTGAGCGCGTACATGGGTCGCCATCTCATGAACGGACTCCTCCGTGAGATGCGGCAGGGCGATCGGCCCGACTTCGCGATTCCCGATCATCTCGCCGAATAGTCGGCGACGCGACCGTCGCTCAGGCGAGCGGTGGTCGGCGACCCGCCGCCATGTGGGCGAGTTGCTCCTCGGAGAACGGGGGTGTGGTGAGCGTGAGCGTCTGCTGTCGGCTCCGGAACAGATTGACGATGAACCCCATCCGGACGTGGAGATCGGCCCAGTCGTGAGCACCCGACCCGACGCCGGTGCCGGCCGTCGGGTCCCAGACCGCCATGAGCGCCGACAGCTCGTCGAGATCGATCGGGTCGAGCGCCGGCGGGAACAGCGGGCCGTCGGGCGGCGGCGGGACGTCCCGTGAGAGCCGGAGCGTCTCGCCCGGCACGTCCATGGTCATCAGGAGGCATGTGGCCGTGTGGTCCCACAGGTGCTGGACGTGTCGTGCCACGCGGCGCTCGGCGGCAGCGGCGATCCGAGAACGGAGGAACGCCGGCACCCAGCGACGGCATCGTCGTTCGATCTCACCGGCGACGTCGACCAGCCCGGCGTCGAGCGCTGCTGCCACGTCGTCCTGGAGCCGTTGCTGCTCGTGCAGCACGGCAGCGATGTTCCCGGCGAGCACGAACTGGGCACGGACCGAGGGGTCGTCGGCGGCGATCGCCGACGCGTAGCACCGGAACGCGTCGTGGACGAGTTCCAGGTCGGTGGGGATCTGCGCCCGGCGCAGCACGTCGTCGACCTCGTGCGCACCGAACTCCTCGCGCCGCTCGATCTCGTCGATGAAGCGGACGAACAGCGGGCCCAGCTCGGCGAACACCAGGGCGTTGCCGTGCGCGATGTGATCGGCGACGTCGCGGAGAGCCGTTCGCATCAGCCGGTCGACGTGGGTTCGCCGCAGGTTGCCGACCATCCAGTCGACGGCCGGGTGATGGTCCGAGCCGACTTCGACGATCGCGTCCACCTGTTCGTCGCAGTCGTCGAGCAGGTCACGGACGATGCGCGGGAGTTCCTCTTCTCGGATCGAGACACCAGCGGTGTTCGACGCCCAGATCGCGAACGTGCACCACGTCTGGTCGGTCTGCAGCCGGTCGAGCAGATGATGGGCGAAGCGGGCGTAGCTCTCCGTGATCCACAGGTTGCGCAGCACCGGGTCGTCGAGCGCGGCGATCGTGGCGATCTCGGCCTCGTCGGGAAGCGCGACGAACGGGGTCGTATACCGGGCGTGATCGGTGTCGATGCTCACCCTGTCCTTATCGGTCGCGTCCGGGCGGACCTGAACGCTTCGTCCCGACCGACGCCGCCCTCGCCCGGCCCCGTACGCTGGGCGGATGCCCGATTCCTCCCTCGTCGCCGTGCTCGGTCGAGGCGTCTGCGCCGACGGCCCGGTGCTCCACGCCGACGATCTCGGTCTCACCCGTGGCGACGGATGCTTCGAGGCCACGCGTGTCGAGGTCGACGCCACCGGCACCCACGTCGACCACCTCGACGCCCACTTCGCCCGGTTCCGGCGGTCCGCCGCCGCGCTCGAGATCGAGGTCGACGAACCGGCATGGCGGGCGCTCGTCGAGGAGGTGCTCGACACCTGGAGCGAACCGGGCGAGGCGATCCTGCGCTGGATGCTGACCCGGGGCCGCGAGGGCGGTGGCGCACCGACCGGCGTCGTCACCGTCGCGCCGCTCGACGAGCGAACCCTCCGTGGTCGTGACGGCATCGCCGTCGTGTTGCTCGATCGCGGACACCGCGCCGACGCGTTCGACGAACGGCACTGGCTGCTCGGCGGTGTGAAGACGCTGTCGTACGCGGTGAACGTGGCCGCCGGGCGCGAGGCGGCTCGTCGCGGCGCCGACGATGCGATCTTCGTGTCGACCGACGGATACGTGCTGGAAGCGCCACGCGCCGCTGTGGTCTGGCGCTTCGGCGACCGCTTGGGGACCACCCCGACCGTCGGCACCGGTGTGCTGGCCTCGATCACCTGCGACGTCGCGCTCGCGGCGGCGCGGTCGGCCGGCGTCGGCGTCGACGTCGCCGTGCGGCGGTCGGCCGACCTGCACGCCGCCGACGGTGTCTGGTTGCTGTCGTCGGGTCGCCTCGTGGCGCCGGTGACCCACATCGACGGTCGACCCGTCGCCGTCGACCACGGGTGGACCGAACGCCTGCGAGGCTTCGTCACCGGGAGTTGACCACCGTTTCGTCGCGGGTGCCCCCGGGTATCGATCGTCCACCCGAACGGGTGACCCGCCATGCCCGAAACGACGACCAGCGACACCGACCGGCCCGACACCGTCGCCATCCCCATCGATCGGATCGCCGCGTCCGTCGTCGGCGTGCTCGTCGTGGTGGTGGCGGCCTCGTTCGCCCGGCGCCTGGGCGACGTCGTGGGGCTCTTCCTCGCTGCGGTGGTGATGGCGGTCACGACGCTGCCGGTCCAGCGTCGGCTCAGCGCACGGATCGGCAACGCCGCCGCGCTCGTGGTGACCGCGCTGGGCACATTGGCCGTGTCGGCGACGGTCATCTTCGTCGCCGTGCGCGACCTCACCGCTCGCACTGCACAAGTCTCCGAACTCGTCGATCGCCGACTCGATCAGCTCCGTGACGACTCGCTGCTCGGACGTGTCGTGCGGGCCACCCGACTCGACACCGGTGTGGCGCAATGGCTCGAGGATCTTCCGGCGCGCGTCGTCGTCGGTGCGGACGAGGGCAGCGAGATGGCCACCCAAGGCTTCCTGTTCCTCACGGTCGTCGTCCTCGCCACCTTCCTCCAGGCGAGCGGCGGCAGCATCATCGACTGGTTCGTCCGGCGTTGGCCTCGCGACGACGACGGAGCCGGGCGGCGCCGTGATGCCCATCTGCTCGTCGAGGACATCGAGTGTCGTGGCTTCGGGTTCTTCAGGCGGACGCTCGCCGTCATCGCCTTGGCGGCGGCGATCGTCGCCGCCGCCGGCGTGGTCGTCGGACTGCCGGGCGCGATCGGGCTCGCGATCTGGCTGGGCGTGTGGTCGGTCGTGCCGGTGGTCGGCAAACCGGTCGGTGTCCTGCCGGTGGTCATCCTCGTCGCCCTCGATCAACGACCCGTCGCCTACACGGTGCTCGTCGCATCGATCGTCGCGCTGGCGGCCGCCCATGTCGTGCGGCGCCGGTGGATCGAACCCCGGCTCCCGATGACGGTGGCGCCCTACACGATCGCCGTCGCCCTCGGCGTGGCGGTCGCCGGCGTCGGCGGCTCCGCGGTCGCGTTGGCGTTCGCGGCTGCTCTCGTCGCCGCGCTCTCGTCGGAGCACCGTCCCGGCCCGCCGGTCTGGTGGGAGGTCCCCCACGAACACACCTGGACGATCGGCGGGGTCACCCTCCCGTCCGGGTGGCGGCTCACGGCCCTCGCCGCCGGAGCGGCGGCGGGCGGCGTGCTCGCCTGGGTCGCTCTCGTCGATGCCGGTCGGGCCGCGATCTGGTTCCTGGTCGCCGGATTCGTCGCCATCGCACTCGCTCGACCGGTGGGATGGCTGTCGCGTCGCACCGGTCTGTCACACCCGGTCGCCGGGCAGATCGTGTGCGTCCTGATCGCACTCGTGCTGGTCGCCGCGACGCTCACCGGCGCCGACGACGGCGCCCGAGCCACGACCACGCTGACCGAGCGCCTGCCCAGCATCGTCGCCGACCTGGAGGACGCCCCGCTGATCGGCGGCATCCTGGCCGAGCGGGACGCCGCGGTGTGGGTCGAACAGCAGATGGAAGACCTGCCCCAGCGCGTCCGGACCGGTCGTCCCGCCGACTGGATGCCGTTCGTGGGCGACCGCATCCTCGACCTGTTCTGGATCGCCGTCCTCGCCGTCGCGCTGCTCGCCGACGGCCCGCGACTGGTGCGCGGGGCGACCCGCCTCGTGCCGGCGCGGCACCGTCGTCAGTGGACGCGGCTGGTGGGTGCCACCGGCGTCGCACTCGGGGGCTACGCCGCCGGCGCCGCACTCGTCGCATCGATCAACGCCTCGGTGATCTTCGCGATCGCCGTCCTGCTCGGGCTCGGCGTCGCGCCGGCGCTCGCGCTCTGGGGGTTCCTCTGGAACTTCGTGCCCCAGATCGGCGGGTTCATGGGTGGCGTGCCCCTCGTCGTGTTCGCGTTCGTGCTCGGACCGTTGGAGGGGCTGTTCGCCGGTCTCGCCTTCGCGGGCTACCAGCTGATCGAGAACCACCTGATCCAGCCGGCGGTGATCGGCGCGGCGATCGACATCGCACCGTGGGGCACCCTGCTGGCGGCGGTGGCGGGCGGGGCGGCTGCCGGTGTGGTCGGAGCGGTGGTACTGACGCCGCTGGTCGGTGTGCTGCTCGTGATCCGGCGGGAGTTGTCGAGTGACGACTTCCCGGGTGCCACGGCGATGCAGCTCCCGCACGTGCGCGACGAGGCGAACGAGTCGACGGTCAGCCCGGCGTGACCACGTTCGGGCAGTCGTCGCCGGCCAGGACGGCGGAGATGTTGCCGAGCGTCGTCGACGCGATCGCGTCGAGCGCTTCTCGGGTGAGGAATGCCTGGTGGGCCGTGACGAGGACGTTGTGGAACGTCAGCAGGCGGGCGAAGACGTCGTCGTCGATGATCTCGTGGCTCCGGTCCTCGAAGAACAGGGCACCTTCTTCTTCGTAGACGTCGAGCGCGAGCGACCCGATGCGCCCGCTCTTCAGGCCGGCGATCACCGCCTCGGTGTCGATCAGGGCGCCACGGCCCGTGTTGACGATCATCACGCCGTCTCGCATCTTGGCGATCGACTCGGCGTCGATCATGTGATGGGTGTCCGGCGTGAGCGGGCAGTTCAGCGAGATGATGTCGCTCTCGGCCATGAGCCGATCGAGGTCGACGTATTCGACGCCGAGATCGACCAGGTGCTGATCCTGCTGCACGTCGACGGCGAGCACGCGACAGCGGAGGTGCCACAGGAGTCGGGCGACGATCGTGCCGATCTTGCCGGTGCCGACGACGCCCGCGGTCTTGCCGGCGAGGTCGAAGCCGACGAGGCCGTCGAGTGCGAAGTTGCCGTCGCGCACGCGGTTGTGGGCGCGATGGAT
>JBPEWX010000066.1:0-5357 GCA_052032235.1 Ilumatobacter sp.
GGCAGCTACACGATGCCGAAGGATCCTGCAGCGGTCACCTGCACCTTCACCAACACCCGCACCCGGGTCGACCTCGTCGTCGACAAGGCCTGGGTCGACGCCGTTGCCGACGACACGACCGAGATCACCGTGACCGGTGACCTCGGAGCGCCGTCGAACACGTCGACCGCCACGGGCGCCGACGGCACCGAGACCGACACCGCAGTGGTCACCGCCACGGTCCTGTCCGGCGAGGTCGTCGACGTGGCCGAGGTGCTCGGCGCCGGCAACGACGCCGTGTACACCTCGTCGCTCGATTGCGGCGCCGGTGTGATCGGCACGACCGATGGTGAGATCACGGTGGCCAAGGACGCCACCGCCGACATCACCTGCACGTTCACCAATGCGGCCCAGCGCGGCACGATCATCATCGTCAAGAACATCGACGGTGTGCGCGACGCCGAGTTCGGCTTCACCGGTGACTGGACCGACGGCGTCACGCCGACGACCGACTTCACGGTCGAGACCACCGGTCTCACTGGTTCGGTCACGTTCAACGACGTGCTCGTGCCGAAGGACGGTTCGGCCTACTCGGTCGAGGAGTCGATCACCGGCACGAACTACGACGCGACGAGCGTCACGTGTGTCGACGACGGCGACGACGGTTCTGGTCCCGACGGCAGCACGGCGCTGCCCCTGACCGGTTCGATCGATCTCGACGACGGCGAGACGGTGACCTGTACCTTCACCAACACGGAGAAGGCCAAGATCATCGTCATCAAGGACGCCGAGCCCGACTCGTCTGCGGAGTTCGACTTCGAAGGAGACCTCGGTGACTTCACCCTCGTCGACGATGGTTCCGGCACCACGAATCAGGAGGAGTCGACGCTGCTCGATGCACGCGCCGACGAGACCTACGTGGTCACCGAACTGGCCACCCCCGGCTGGACCCTCGACACGGCGACCTGCAGCGGTGCCGACAGCTTCGAGCTGAACGGCTCGGCGCTCACCGTCGACGTGACGCCCGGCGTCACCGCCACCTGCACCTTCGTCAACACGGCCAACCCGGCCGGTCTCACCGCCACCAAGGCCGTGAGCGGTGTCGAAGGCGCATGGGGTCCGTTCACCTTCACCCTCTCCGGTGGAACCTTCACCGGTGACGCCGCCCAGGACGTCGACTCGGCCGACCCGGCCGCTCAGTGGACGAACCTGGTCGAGGGCCAGACGTACTCCATCGTGGAGAACGAGGTTCCCGGCTACGAGACCGGCGCCGAGTTCGCCTGCACCCTGATCGACCCGAACGATCCGAACAACCCGGTCGACCTCGTCGACGGCAGCGCCGACGACGGCTTCCAGTTCACGGCCGTCGCCGGAGGCATCTACTCCTGCGACATCACCAATGTGGCCATCCCGCCGACCCTCGTCGTCGAGAAGACCACCGTGGGCGGAACCGGTGTCTTCACCTTCGACGTCACCCCGACCGACCTCGACTTCCCCGTCGGCCCGCTCACCGCGGACACGACGGTGACGAACCCGGCGTCGACGGCCACCGTCGACCTCCAGGCCGGCGTCGGCTACACGGTCGCCGAGCAGCTCAGCGATGCGTGGGTGGAAGGTCCGTTGACCTGCACCGTCACGCCCGCCGGCGGCACGGAGACGCCGTACACGTTCGGCACGATCACCCAGCCCGGCGACGAGATCTCCTGCGAGATCACCAACACCCGCCGTGCCCAGATCGTCACCGAGAAGACGACGGTGCCGGCTGAGGCGGCCGGTGACTTCGGGTTCGAGGCGAGCTGGAACGGTGCCGCTGACGGCGTCGCCGACTTCACCCTCGCCGACGGCGGCTCGAGCAACTCGGGCTTCCTCGACCCCGGCGTCGCCTACACCGTGACCGAACTCGCCGCACCCGGCTTCGCACTCACCGACGTGCAGTGCGACTCCGACACCGGCATCGGGTCGGTCGACACCTCGTCGGCCACGATCACGCCCGCCCCGGGTGAGATCGTCACCTGCGAGTTCACGAACAGCCAGCGCGGCCCGGTCACCATCGCCAAGGACGCGGTGACCGACATCACCCGTGACGGCACCACCTACTCGGTGACCTACGAGATCACCGTCAGCAGCGAGTCGTACATCGACGAGCTGTTCGACCTGACCGACTCGCCCGACATGGCCGCCAACGTGACCGTCACCTCGATGGTCGTCAACGGCCCGGGCGTCACCGACCACGACATCGTCGTCGACGGCGAGCTGATCGTCGACGACGGCACGATCCCGGCACGAGCCGGCCAGGCCGACGGCCCGGACGCACTCGTCTACACCGTGGTCACGACCTTCACCATGACCCCGTCGAACTCCAGCCAGGAGTGCGTCGACGGTCAGGGTGGCAACGGCGCCTACAACAGCGCCACCGTCACCTTCGAAGAGCCGCCCACGACCAACAGCGACGACGCCTGCGTCGATCTCCCGACCCCGGACATCTCGGTCGAGAAGGTCGCCGACGGCGCACTCGCCACCCAGGTCGCCGGCTTCCAGTACCAGGCCGTGTACACGGTGACCGTCACCAACGACGGTGAGGGCCCGGGCAGCTACACGATCGCCGACCTGCCTGCCTTCCCGGTCGGCGCCACGGTCGACGACGTCACGCTGTCGCCCGAACCCGACCCGGTGAGCAACGTGCTCGAAGCAGGCGGCGAGGACGTCTACACCGTGACGGTGCTGTTCACCGTCGACGGCGAACTCGACCTCGAGCTCCGCACCTGCGGCACCGAGCCCACGCCGGGTCAGGGTGGCTACAACGGCGTCACCGTCACGTACGGCCCGACGCCCGACCCGACCTCCGAGGCGTGCGTCAACATCCCCGACCCGAACATCGGCGTGACCAAGGTCCGCACCTCCGACACGGCGACGCTGGTCGGTGGCACGGTCTACTCGGCCACCTACACGGTGACGGTGTCCAACACCGGTTCCGGCCCCGGCGCCTACTCGGTGCTCGACGTGCCGGTCGTCGCCGGCGACGGCGTCATCAGCACGACGATCGTGCCGGAGCCGGCCGCCATCACGGCGATCGAAGCCGGCGGATCCGACGTCTACACCGTGACCGTCCTGTTCGACGTGCCGGGTGACCTCACGACCGACGAGCGCACCTGCGTGGAGACCCGCGACGAAGCGGGCTCGGGTGCCTACAACGGCGTCACTGTCACCTGGAACGGCGAGCAGACCTCGACCGACGAGGACTGCGTCGACATCCCGAACCCGAACGTCGAGCACGACAAGGTCGTGGTCGGTGACGGCGCCGTCTACAACGGCGACAACAACTGGACCGTCACCTACGACGTCACGGTCACCAACCTCGACCCCGACGCCAACGACGGCGTCCCGGTCGGCCCGTCGCAGTACACCCTCACCGACAGCTTCGACTTCGGTCCGGGTGCGACGGTCAACAGCGTGACCGTCACGCCGAACCCCGACACCCTCACGGTGAACGGTGCGTTCGACGGCGACGGTGACACGACGCTGGCGACCGACGTGCTCATCGAGGCCGACGCGACGCACACCTACACCATCAGCGTCGACGTCGACGTCGTGCCCACCGAGGGCACCAACGGCGACTGCACCACCGACGGCGGCTTCCGCAACGCCGCCGGCATCACGGTGGCCAGCGACGGTCAGTTCACCGACCGTGTCGACCAGGAAGCGTGTGCGCCGTTCTCGGTGCTGACCCTCGTGAAGGTCGTCGTCAACGACGACGGCGGCGAGGCGACCGCCGACCAGTTCACCCTCACCGCCACGCTCGACAGCACCGAGATCCTCTCGGGCGACACGGTCGTGACGGAGTCGGTGCCGGCGGGTGACTACGTGCTCGCCGAGACCCAGCTGGCCGGCTACACCACGGACGGCTTCACGTGTGGTGAAGCGACCATGAACGGCCAGACCGTCACCGTCGCCGACGGTGCCAGCGTGACCTGCACGATCGTCAACGACGACGAGCCGGTCGATCTGGAGATCACCAAGAACGACGACGGCGTCACCGCCATCGCCGGTGGTGCCCCGTTCGACTACACCATCACCGTCCAGAACGTCGGCACCCGCGACGCCGACCTCGGTGAGCCCGTCACCGTCGTCGACGAACTGCCGCTCCCGTTGCAGTGGGTCTCGTTCCCCGACAACTGCGTGCAGGCGGGCCAGACGCTCACCTGCGACATCGACCCGGCCCTCATGACCGCCGGTGGTGACCCCGTCGTCATCACCGCCACCGTGAGCGCCCCGGCCGACGCAGCATCGGGCACCTACGTCAACGAGGCCTCGGTGACCACCGAGGACGACCCGGTCTGTGAGCCGATCGGCGACTGCGAGCCGCCGCCGTGTGAAGAGGCCGCCTCGAACAACAACATCGACTGCGAACCCACCCCGGTCGATCGCGAAGGTGCGATCCAGATCGTGAAGACCGACAACGTCGCCGCCGGCGACTCGGTCCTCCCGGGTGAGCAGTACAACTACACCCTCCGGGTCACGAACACCGGTGTGTCGACGATCCTGCCCGGCCTGGTCGTCACCGACGATCTGCCCGCCCAGCTCTCGCTGGTGTCGGTCAGCGGCGGTGCCGGCTGGACCTGCAACAACGCCGACCCGATCGAGTGCACCTACGCCCCGTCGTTGGCGCCGGGTGCGTCGGCTCCGAACATCACCGTGGTGGTGTCGGTGAACGCCGATGCGACGGGCACCGAGATCGACAACACTGCCGTCGTGCAGGGTGCCGTCGATCGTGAGTGCCCCGAGCCCACCAGCGGCGCCGATCTCTCCGAGGCGTTCGTCCCGGCCTGCAACCAGGTCACCGACGACGACGACGAGACGACGCCGCTGACGGCACAGGCCGACCTGGCGATCGACAAGACGGCCTCCGTCGCCACCGTCGGCGCCGGCGGTGGATTCAACTGGGTCCTCGTCGTCGAGAACCTCGGCCCGGCACCGGCCATCGACGTGGTCGTCGGTGACCTCGTCCCGAGCGCCGTCACCGTCACGGGTGTGACCTCGTCGTTCTTCGACTGCAGCCGCAGCGGCAACGACGTCACCTGCACCCGTCCGGAGATGGCGGTCGGCGCCAGCGGCACGATCACCATCGCGGTGACCGTGCCCACCAACGCCGAGGGTGGCAACGTCGACAACCTCGGCCGTGTCGAGGCGTCGACCCCGGATCCGAACCTCGACAACAACAGCGACGACGCAACCGTCGTGGTCGTGGCGCAGATCCCGCCGACGAGCGTGGCGCCGACCATCCCGGCGACGGGCAGCAACTCCACCGAACCGGTCGTCAAGACCGCCATGGTGCTGTTGATGCTCGGAGCGCTCGGCCTGGTCGCCGCCCGCCGCCGTCG
>JBPEWX010000660.1:0-3412 GCA_052032235.1 Ilumatobacter sp.
GCGCATCGCCTTCCGGCGGATCGGCCGCGGCTGCGCATGGACGGCGCACCGGCCACCCCGGTCGATGGTCCCCGGCCCCACGATGGCAGCAGGCGGCGACCTCCCGCACGACCTCTACCACTACGTCATCGAGGACGCGCTCGACCTCGAGTTCGGGTTCTGGGGTTGCGTCGCCCACGGCGCCACGTTCGCGACCCTCGGCCGCAAACGCACCCCGAACGGCAAGGCCGTCATCGCCAACCACCTCGATGACCTCGACGCCGCCGAGACCAAGGTCAACGACATCTACTTCGCATGGCGAGCGGGCCGACGCACGCCGCTCGACAGTGAGCTCAACGCAATGCTCGAACGCTGGCACGCACTCCCCGAAGGCGACGAGCTCGTCGTCGAGTGGCGCATCGACCGCCAGCCACCCCGACGTCGCTGAACGCGACGTGGCGGTTGAAGGCGCCCCCTGAAGCACCCGGCCCCTCCCCGGCGAGGATGAACGGTCGGAACGTATGGGGGAAGCGGGCCGCCGACCGGACGGAACGCTGAGAGGACCGCGCCAGCCGGCTCCACCGCCCCGAACCCGCCACGTCTCGCTCCGGCCGGTCGACCTGTTGCGTTCATGACGCGCTCGGTCCCTGGGCGACGACGCAAACGCGACCTGAACGCACAACACCCCCCGCCTGACGGCGAGGGGTGTTCGGTGTGGTCGAGACCGGCGTCGATCCGGTGACCCCACGCTTTTCAGGCGTGTGCTCTGCCAACTGAGCTACTCGACCAAGCCGACCCACGAATGTGGGCCGTATGTGCAACAGGGCCGCTCGAAAGCGGCCCTGTAGCGGTCCCGACGGGACTCGAACCCGCGACCTCCGGCGTGACAGGCCGGCACTCTAACCAACTGAGCTACGAGACCAAGTTGTATGTGGCACCCCCAACGGGATTCGAACCCGTGCCGCCACCTTGAAAGGGTGGTGTCCTAGGCCACTAGACGATGGGGGCTTGGAGCCTCATCTTCGTTGAGGAGCGACGAAAACCTAGCAGGCGTCGCGGAAAACTCCACCCTGAGATGAAACGGATCTGGTCATCTAACGTACCGCCGATGCGCGCCCGCTCCCTCCTCGCCGCCGCGGCGATCGGCTACCTGCTCGGCACGTTCCCCACCGCCGACCTCGTGGCGCGACGCGCATCGGCCGGGCGGATCGACCTCCGACGCTCCGGATCGGGCAACCCCGGCACCATGAACGCCGTCAACGTGCTCGGCGCGAAGGCCGGCGCGGCGGTGCTCGTCGGCGACCTCGGCAAGGGAGCGCTGGCGTCGGTGGTCGGCGGTGTCGTCGCCGGGCCCGTCGGAGCCCACGTCGGCGGGAGCGCCTCCGTGATCGGCCACTGCTACCCGGCCTGGAACGGGTTCCGGGGCGGCAAGGGCGTCGCCGCCAGCGTCGGCCAGTGCCTCGTCACGTTCCCCGCCTACTTCCCGATCGACCTCGCCGTCGGCGCTGCCACGGCGGCGATGCCGTGGTGGCGACAGCGGGCGTTCGGAGCGACGATGGTGTCGTCGGCGTGCTGGGTCGCCGGCGGTGTCGTGTGGTGGCGCCGCGGGTGGAACAACGGATGGGGCCCGACGCCGAGCGCCGCCCTGCCGATCGCCGCCGCCGTGAGCAGCCTGGTGATCGCGGAACGTTTCGCCGCCGGGCAGCGTTCCCTCCACCATGACGACCACGACCACGACCAGCACGACGGCTGACCTCGCATGACCGACCCGATCCAGCCCTCGACCGGCTCCACGATCGGCATCGTCACCGACTCGAACAGCCAGCTGACCACCGAGCTCGCGGAACGTTTCGACGTCGAGGTGGTGCCGATGACGGTGACCGTCGACGGCGTCGACCACCTCGAAGGCGTCGACCTCGACGCCGACGGCTTCTACGCCTGCTTCGACGGCCGACCGCCCGAGGTGTCGACCAGCCAGCCGTCACCGGGCAGCTTCGCGAAGGCCTACCGGCGACTCGTCGAGCGAGGCTGCACCGAGATCTGGTCGATCCACATCGCGGCGGCGATGTCGGGCACCGTCGCGTCGGCGAAGCTCGGCGCCGCCGAGGTCGACGTGCCGGTGCACGTGATCGACACGGGCAGCGCCAGCTTCGGCGTCGGGGCGTGCGTCTGGGCCGCCGGTGTGGTCCGCGATCGTGGCGGCGACGCCGACGACGTGCGGCGCCGCATCGAGTCGTTCGTCAGCAGGCTCGGCACGTCCTTCATGGTCGGGGTGCCGTTGCTCGTCGAGCGTGGCGGTCGGGCCGGCGACCTCGAGATCCCCGGCGAGGCGATCTCGGTACTGGCGATGAACGACGGCGACGTCCGGGTGCTCGAACAGGTCAGCACGGTCGAGGACACGATCGACGTGATGTCGACCTATGCGGCGTCGTGGATCGAGCGCGAGCCGGGTGGTGTCACGGTGGCGATCGGGACGGCCGACGAACCGAGCCGTCCCCTCAGCGACCGGTTGGCCGCGGCGCTCGCCGACGTGCCGGGCATCGACGACGTCGTCCACTACCGGGTCGGCCCGTCGGTCGGGGCCCACACCGGACCGGGCACGTTCGGCCTGTTCGTGTTCCCGACGATCCGCTGACCCGGCGGGCGTCGTGCCCGGCGGCTCAGCGCTGCTCGGTCGACAACATCGCGATCTCGACCAGGTTGACACCGGCGGGCTGCGCCAGCGCATGGACGACGTTCGCAGCGACCGCGTCGGGCGACAACCCCTGCGTCGCGACGGCCGTCTGGTACTGCTCGCGTGCGGCGTCGTCCTCGACACCGTCGAAGATCGGCGTGTTCACGAAACCGGGCGAGATCACCGTCACCCGAACACCCTCCGGTCCGAGCTCCTCACGCAAGCTGTCCGACAGGACGTGGACGGCGAACTTCGACGCCGAGTAGAAGCCCATCGCGACCGACGATCGACGCCGACCCGACATCGAGGACAACACGATCACGTCGGCGTGCTCGGCGGCCCGCAATCGACCGAGCGCGCCGTGGACCGTGTTGAGCACACCCATGACGTTCACGTCGAACATGACCTGCCAGTCGTCGGGCGACGTCTCGAGGATGCCGCCCGGACGGACGAGCCCGGCCGAGCAGACGACGGCGTCGAGACCGCCCATCTCCTCCGCCGCCCGTTCGATCGCAGCGGCGAGCGCGTCGGCGTCGGTGACGTCGGCAGGCGCCGCCACGGCCGCATCGCCGAGGCGCTCGGCCTGCTCCTCCAACGCGTCGGCCGACCTGGCCACGAGGGCGACCCGTCCACCGGCGGCGACGACCGCGTCGGCGATCGCCGACCCGATCCCCGAACTCGCGCCCGTGATCAGCACCCGACGCCCGTCCAACGCTCCTGTCATGCCGCCCATCGTCGCGCAGACGACGAACGGTGTCG
>JBPEWX010000661.1:0-18772 GCA_052032235.1 Ilumatobacter sp.
GGCGGGCATCGGACGGGTCGGCTCGCCGGCGTCGGCATCGATCTCGGCGTCGGTCTCGGCGTGGGTTTCGGTGGCGTCGTTCGGGTCGGCGCGACGGGGTGCCGACTCGTCGTCGTCGACCGACCAGGCGGGCGCAGCGGCGCGGCGAGCGGCGGCGTCGGCGTTCGGGTTGCGCACCACGTAGCGACGGGTGGACGAGATGGTGCGCTCGACGACTTCCTCTTCGAGCACGGTCACGCGGACGCCGCCGACGATGTCGCTGACCAGGTTGAACAGGGTCACGAGCAGGACGGCAGCACCCGTGGCGAAGACGACGCCGAACAGGCCGATGATCCACGCCTGCCGGAAGATCTCGTCACCCTGCAGCTCGAACGTCTCCCAGCCGAACTGGGTGAACCAGCGCTCGACGTTGGCGAGCGTGCCCGTGGCGTCGGCGACACGCCACAGCAGGACACCCGAGGTGAGTGACACGACGTAGGCGACACCGCTGAACAGCAGTGCGATCTTGAACGTGCTCCACGGGTCGACGTGCCGGAGCACCCGGGTGACGCGCCGGACGCGCGGTCGACGGCCGGGTGCCCGCAGTTGACCGGCGGCCGGCGTGGTGACCGTGGACGCAGCGGCGGGCATGTGATCGCTCCACGACGTCGGCGCCGGTGTCGGGGCCGACGGGGCGGCCTCGGGAGCCGGGGCGGGTGCCGGTGCGGGGGCAGGGGCAGGTGCCGGTGCCGCGGTCGAGCGGGCGGGCAGCGCCGGTTCGGTGACCGGCGCCGCTGCGGTGGGCTCGGGTCGAGCCGGGAGGCTGGGCGCCTCCTCGGTCGCCGGGACGATCTCGGGCAACTCGTACGGGTCGGGTTCGACCACATCGCCGGCACCGCTCTCGGCGACGGCACGATCACCGCCGGCATCGTCGTCGCCGGCATCGGTCGTGGCAGGCTCGTCGCCGCGACGGCCGGAGAAGATGTCGTCGAGCGCGTCGGACAGCCGCGAGGAGGTGTCGCCGGCGTCGTTGCTCACGTGGCCGATTGTACGAGGTGGTCAGGGTCCGTCCGTGGCGCGAGCGGTCGCCCGGTGGTCACCGAGCTCGACGGTGACGATCACGTCGTCGCCGACGAGACGCCAGGCGACCAGCGTCGCTCCGTTGGCGGCCGCCAGTCGGGCCGACCCGGGACGGCCGCCGGTCACGCCGGCGAGGGCGGCGGCGTCGGCGGCGGTCCGGGCACGCTGCTGCTCGCCGAGGGCTCCGACCCACGGGATCATCGCAGCGAGGACCGCGGTCGTCAGCGCCACACCGATCAGCACGGTGAGGATCGCCATCGAGCCGCGGTCGTCTCGGGATCGCTCGCGTTCGGGCACGGCGGTCTCCTGTCGTTCGGAACGGGAGGCAGCGGTGCTGCGATCGGACGGTCTGCTCCCGACCGGGGTCGGGAGCAGACGATCAGTCGTCGGTGGTGGTGTCGGCGTCGCCGGCGTCGTCGTGCTCGGCCGACTCGTCGTCGACGGCGATGATCGGAGCGACGCTCGCCACGGTGTCACCGTCGTCGAGGTTCATGATCCGCACGCCGGTGGCATCGCGTCCCTGCTCCGAGATGTCGCGAACCCCGGTGCGGATGGTGATGCCCTGACGGGACACGGCGACGATGTCGTCGTCGATGCCGACCATGAACGCTGCGGCGACGAAGCCCTTCTTGTCGTTGAGCTTGATGCCGCGGACGCCTTGGCCGCCGCGACCCTGACGGTTGAACTTGTCGAGGAGGGTGCGCTTGCCGTACCCGCCGTCGGTCATGATCAGGATCGACGTGTCGTCACGGGCGACGTCGCACGAGACGACGGCGTCGTCGTCGTTCTTCAGCTTCATGCCACGCACGCCGCCGGCGGTGCGCCCCATCGCCCGCACGTCGTCCTCGTTGAAGCGGATCGTCATGCCGCCCTTGCTCACCATGAAGATGTCGTTGGTGCCGTTGGTCTCGATGACCTTGACGAGCTCGTCACCGTCGCGCAGGTTGATCGCGATCAGGCCGTCGCGTCGCGACGAGTCGTAGGCGTCGAACGTGGTCTTCTTGACCGTGCCCTTCTTCGTGGCGAAGAACAGGTGGCGGTCACCGGCGAACTCACGGGTGTCGATGATCGCCTGGATCGTCTCGTCGGACTGCAGCGGGAGCAGGTTGACGATCGGCATGCCCTTGGCGGTGCGTTCGCGCTCGGGGATGTCGAGCGCACGGAGGCGGTACACCTTGCCGCGGTTCGAGAAGAACAACAGGTGGGCGTGCGCCGTCGTGAAGATGACGTGGCGGACGATGTCGTCCGACTTCAGCTTCCCGCCGCTCACACCGCGGCCACCCCGACCCTGCGCCTTGAACGACGACGCCGGCACCGCCTTGACGTACTGGGCCTCGGTCATCACGATGACGAGTTCCTTGTCGTCGACCAGATCCTCGATCGACATCTCGCCGTCGTCGTAGGTGAGCTCGCACACGCGAGGCGTCGCGAACTCGTCCTTGATCGCCAGCATCTCGTCCTTGATGACACCGCGGAGCTTCATCTCGTCGGCGAGGATCGACTCGAGCTCGGTGATGCGCTCGTTGAGGTCGTCGAGTTCCTGGTCGAGCTCGATGCGGGCGAGTCGGGTGAGGCGACCGAGCGGCATGTCGAGGATGTACTCGGCCTGCACCTGCGAGAACTCGAACGGCTCGGCCATCAGGCGGGTGCGGGCGTCGGCACGGTCGTCGGACGCACGGATCGTCGCGATGATCTCGTCGATCACGTTCAGGGCCTTGATGAGGCCCTGCACGATGTGCTCGCGATCGCGAGCCTTCTGCAGACGGAACTTCGATCGGCGGGTGACCACCTCGATCTGGTGGTCGACGTACCCCTGGAGGGCGGTGAGCAGGTTGAGCGTGCGGGGCACGCCCTTGACCAGCGCGACCATGTTGATCGAGAAGCTCGACTGGAGCTGCGTCATCTTGAACAGGTTGTTGAGCACGACGTTGGCGTTGGCGTCGCGCTTCAGCGTGATCACGAGGTTGGTCTTGCCGCCGGCCGAACCGTCGTTGACGTCGCGGATGCCGTCGAGGTCGCCGTTGTCGACGAGTTCCTGGATCCGCTTCGCGATCGACGAGCAGCTGGTCTGGTACGGCAGCTCGGTGACGACGATCTCGTAGCCGCCGCTCTTGCTCTCCTCGATGCTGGCCTTGGCCCGCATCTTCACGCTGCCACGACCGGTGCGGTACGCGTCGTTGATGCCGCTGCGGCCGAGGATCTGGCCGCCCGTCGGGAAGTCGGGACCCTTGACGTGTTCCATCAGCGCGTCGACGTCGGCATCGGGCTGCTCGAGCAGGTGGACCGTGGCGTCGATGACCTCGCCGAGGTTGTGCGGCGGGATGTTGGTCGCCATGCCGACGGCGATGCCCTGGCTGCCGTTGACGAGCAGGTTCGGGAAGCGCGCCGGGAGGACCTCGGGCTGCTCGGTGGTCCCGTCGTAGTTCGGGATCATGTCGACGGTGTCTTCGTCGATGTCGGCGAGGAGCTGCATCGCGAGCGGATGCAGACGACACTCCGTGTATCGGGAGGCGGCCGGACCGAAGTCGGGGGAGCCGTAGTTGCCGTGGAAGCTGATCAGCGGGTGTCGCAGCGAGAACGGCTGAGCCATGCGGACCAACGCGTCGTAGATGGCGCTGTCACCGTGCGGGTGGAAGCGCGCCATCGTGTCGCCCGAGACACGGGCGCACTTGACGAACGGCCGATCGGGGCGGAACCCCTGGGTCTCCATGTCCCAGATGATCCGGCGGTGCACCGGCTTGAGACCGTCGCGCACGTCGGGCAGGGCTCGCGACATGATGACCGACATCGCGTAGTCGAGGAAGGAGTTCTCCATCTCCTCCTGGAGCGCGATCGGCTGGATCGGGTCGACGCCGTCGCCACCGTCACCACCGTCGTCGGTGGGCGGTGTCGGTGGGGTGGGCGGGGTGGGGGTGTCACTCATGTTCGGCTCTCCGTCGTTCGTGTGCGTTCGTCGTCACCGTGCCGACTCAGAAGTCGAGGTTCCGGACGTCGCGGGCGTTGGTCGTGATGAAGTTGCGGCGCGACTCGACGTCGTCGCCCATCAGCACGCTCATGATCTGGTCGGCCTCGGCGGCTTCTTCGACCGTGACCTGCAGCAGGGTGCGGGTGTCGGGGTTCATCGTGGTGTCCTTGAGCTCTTCCCAGTCCATCTCGCCGAGACCCTTCAGGCGGGCGAACTCTTTCTTGTGGTTCGGGCGCTCGGCCAGGAACTGCGCCTTGGCGACGTCGTCTTTCAGGTACACCTTCTCCTTGCCGACCTCGGTCGAGTACAGCGGCGGCTGGGCGATGTACACGTAGCCGGCTTCGACCATGTCGCGCATCTGGCGGAAGAAGAAGGTGAGCAGCAGGGTGCGGATGTGGCTGCCGTCGACGTCGGCGTCGCACAGGGCGATGATGCGGTGGTAGCGGGCCTTGTCGACGTCGAAGTCCTCACCGACACCGGCGCCGATCGCCGTGATGAGCGCCTGGATCTCGGTGTTCTTCATCATCTTGTCGATACGGGCCCGCTCGACGTTCAGGATCTTGCCGCGGATGGGCAGGATCGCCTGGGTGCGCGGGTCGCGGGCGTCGAGCGCCGTGCCGCCGGCGGAGTCACCCTCGACGATGAACAGCTCGGACTCGTCGGCGTTCTTCGACGTGCAGTCCTTGAGCTTGTCGGGCATGCCCGCCCCCGACAGTGCCGTCTTGCGGCGGATCGCGTTGCGGGCGTTCTTGGCGGCGACGCGGGCCTGGGCCGCGGCCAGCGCCTTCTTGATGACCTTGGTGCCTTCGGTCGGGTTCTCCTCGAACCACTCGGCCATTGCCTCGTTGGTCGCCTTCTGGACGAAGGAGCGCATCGGCACGTTGCCGAGCTTGGCCTTGGTCTGGCCTTCGAACTGGGGTTCGCGCAGCTTCACCGAGATGATCGCCGTGATGCCTTCGCGGATGTCTTCACCCGTCAGGTTCGGGTCTTTCTCCTTGAGGAGGTTCTTCTCGCGGGCGTACTTGTTGGTGACGGAGGTGAGCGCCGAACGGAAGCCCTCGACGTGCATGCCGCCCTCGATGGTGGAGATGCCGTTGGCGTACCCGTGGATGCCCTCGTGGTAGCCGGTGTTCCACTGGATCGCGATGTCGAGCATCTGGCCGTCTTCGTCTTCGTCCTCGTAGGCGCAGACCTTGCTGAAGAGCGGGTCTTTCGACGCGTTGAGGTGCTTCACGAAGTCGACGAGGCCGCCCTTGTACTGGTAGGTGACCTGCTGTTCCTTCTCGGGGCGCTCGTCGGTGAAGTTGATCGTCAGGCCCTTGTTCAGGAACGCCATCGTCTGGAGCCGCTCGAGCACGGTGCGAGCCACGAACTCGACACCCTCGGCCTGGAAGATCGACGGGTCGGGCCAGAACGTGATCGAGGTGCCGCTGGTGCGACCATCGGCAGGGGTGTCGCCCACGACCTTCATGTCGCCCTGGGGCTTGCCGCCCTTGGCGTACTCCTGGAAGTAGTGCTTGCCGCCGCGATCGACCTCGATCGTGAGTCGTTCGGACAGCGCGTTCACGACGGACACGCCGACGCCGTGCAGACCGCCCGACACCTTGTAGCCCTCGCCGCCGAACTTGCCGCCCGCGTGGAGGACGGTGAGGACGACCTCGGCGGCGCTCTTGCCCTGGTGCTGACCCGACGTGTACGGGTCGACCGGGATGCCGCGACCGTTGTCGTCGACGCGGCAGCCGCCGTCGGCGGTGAGGGTGACGGAGATCTCGTCGCAGTAGCCCGCCATCGCCTCGTCGACCGAGTTGTCGACCACTTCCCAGATCAGGTGATGCAGACCCTGGAGACCGGTGGAGCCGATGTACATGCCCGGCCGCTTGCGGACCGGGTCGAGCCCCTCCAGGACCTGGATGTCCTTGGCCCCGTAATCGGATGCTCCCTGCTTCGTCGTGGACACGTGTTACCTCGGCTTCGATGGATGGCTGGCGAACGATTCGTGCTCGTCCGCGAAGGCGTTCGCTCCGTCGATCGTACGTTCGGTTCCGGGTCGGATCCGGCAGGATCGGGTGGGTTTCGGAGGGCGAAATCGCAGTGGGTCCAGCCTACCAGCGAAACGGCCCGCGACCGGGGCAATCGGCGACCTCGACGACGACCACCAAACCCTTGTGATTTCTGGATTTCCGCGGGGTCGAACTCCCCTCGGAACGGTGGTCGTGCGACCGCGCTCCGAGCGGCCCGGAGCAGGGCCGTCGACGCCCGGATCGGGCGGTCAGCAGCCGCCGGTGATCGTGCCGTCGAGACGGTCGCAGATCTGCACTCGGCGACCCTCACGGAACACCGTCACCGGCCCGTCCTCACTGACCACGAACGCGATCGTGTGGGTGTGATCCCAGGTGTACCGGGCGGCCGATCGGTGACGCATGCCGCCCTTCTGCGGCACCGCCTGCTCCGATTCGATCGACGACCGCAAACCGACGCCGATCCGGTCGACCGTGCCGTCGGGCAACACGCGGGCCGCGAGGTCGGTCTGGCCGAGCGAGGCGAACAGGGCGGGGAAGTGATGTCGCTGGGCGACCGACAGGTGGGGCACCTCGATCGCGGCGTCGAGATCGAGCGACGGGCCGTCGTCTTCGCGCGGGTCGAAGTCGTACAGGATCGTGGCGCCGATGCGCGCCGACGACAGCCAGTGCACGCACAGGTCGAGCAACGCCGAGAGCACGTCGCGGGGAGCGCCTTCGACCAGCGGGTCGATGACCTCGAGCAGGCGGTCGGCGCGCTCGCGCACGGTCCACGACCGGCCGGTCCACTCGATCACCCCACGACGGTCGTAGAGGCGCGCACGGCCCATCAGGGTGCGTTGGACGACCTGGATGCCGGTCTGACGCTGCACCTCGACCAGATCGGCCTCGTACTGCACGCTGCGACGGAAACAGGCCAGCTGGTTGCGACCGTCGGTGCGACGCACCAGGTACGTGAACCGGCCGTCGGCGAACCGGCGGGCCTCGTCGACGTCACGGTCGAGTTCGATCACCTCGACCAGGTCGGCGGCGGCGGTGAGATCGTCACCGGGACCGACGATGAAGGCGCCGTAGATGGGGCTGCGCCCCTCGTGCACCGGAGGGCGACGGACGTGGTCGAGTTCCTGGATCACCAGCGCGACCTCGTCGTCGGCACCCTCGATCGAGATGCCGTCGTCGTCGAGTTCGTCGAGGAGGCGCACCTCGGCCCGGTTCAGCAGCTCGACCAACGCCGGGGAGCGTCGAGCCGGCTCGAGCGGCGTGGCGGTCATCGTCCCGATTTTACCCGGTCGGGCCTGCGAGGGGGCCGGGCCCTCGGTGGGCCCCTGTCGTCGAGGAGGGGGAGGAGAACACGACGAGCAGAGGCCACCGCTGGCTAGGTGGTGGCCGGCACCGGCACCGGCTCGTCGAACGAGGAGCCGCTGCGATCGGACAGGCCGAGCGAGGAGACCGCCATCGAGAGCGCGTCGACCAACTCGGCGGCGATCGTCGCCGCCCGGTCGACGGGCTCGTCCGTGAGATCTCCTCGATCACCCACGACGGCGACGCTACGGACCGCCGGTGAACGCGGCCCGCGCGCCGGTTGGACGGCAGGTGAATTCGTCAGGCGGTCCGGTGACCCGCCACTCGGCGGACCGGGACGCCGTCAGATCAGGAACTGGACGAGGATCAGCTTGACGACGATGCCGAGCGGGAACAGCAGGGCGTACCCCTGGTCGACCCGCTCGTCGCCGTTCGCCCGTTCCATCGCGAACGCCAGCACCGCCGGTTGGGTCTGGAAACCCGACAGCTGACCGGCCGCCTCGACGCCGTCGGGGTTGAGCCACCGCACGAGGAGCCCGGCGCTCGCCGCCGTGATGGCCGTGACGATCACCGCCCCGATCGCCAGCTTCGCCCCCGTTCCGGTTCCGACCGAGTCGGCGAACGTCGCACCCGAGTTGACCCCGACGCCGCCGAGGAACATCAGGATGCCGAGCTGACGAAGGGCGAGGTTCGCGGCGTGCGGGATCTGCCAGGTGACCGGCCCGGTCCGCGACACGGTGCCCAGCACCAGTCCGGCGATCAGCGGGCCACCGCCGATGCCGAGCGCCAACTCGCCGCCACCGGGGAGCGGCATCGTGATGGCGCCGATCGCGAGACCGATCGCCAAGCCGAGCGCGAATCCCATCGCGTCGACCTCGCCGAGACCTCGGTCGGAGTCGCCGAACAGCTTCGCCATCTGACTCATCCGGTCGGCGGGGCCGACGACACGCAGACGGTCGCCGAGGCGCAGCACGACGTCGGCGTCCGCGACCAGGTCGACGTCGCCGCGAC
The DNA here is from genome assembly GCA_052032235.1 of Ilumatobacter sp. Classification (GTDB taxonomy): domain Bacteria; phylum Actinomycetota; class Acidimicrobiia; order Acidimicrobiales; family Ilumatobacteraceae; genus Ilumatobacter. The sequence continues at coordinate 8,356 of JBPEWX010000661.1, forward strand.
GCACCCGGGTGGCGGTGGCACCGAAGCGGCCCTCGAGGTCGAGGTCGCCGAGACGGACGCCGGCGAGTTCCCGGTTCGAGACGGCGATCCGACGGAAGTCCAGCTTGTTGCGGTCGAGCGCCAGGTGTCGCTCGCTGCGCCGACCGATCCATTCGGTGAAGTGGGCGACCGCCGTCGCGCTCCCGATGACGGTGCACAGGTCGCCCGGCACGAGTCGGACGTCGTTCGTCGCGAGGTCGACCTCGCCCAGGTGCTCGACCCGCGAGAAGGCGAGCCGCTCACCCTCCCAGTGGCGGAGTGCACCGAGCGTCGGGAGTTCGTCGCGGGTCACCTCGACCGTCGCACTCGTCGCTGCGGAGTCGGACGAGCCGTCCGACATGCCGCCTTCGGCGGCGGGCTTGCGCGAGGCCCGGCGCAGCGACAACCCGGCTGCGGTGATCATGGCGAGCACCCCGAACGGGTAGGCGATCGAGTAGCCGACCACCGGGTCGGTGACGGCACCCGACGCGATCTCGTCGGCGAGCGCCGTGATCGACGCCTGCAGCGCCGGGGTGTTGGTCTGGCTCCCGGCGAACAGGCCGGCCCGGGCGCCGTCGTCGAGGCCCAACACCTCGATGACGACGACCACCACGCCGGCGATCGCCGCCAGGAGCACGCCACTGGCCACCACGATCCGGGCGCCGCCGCCGCGGAACCCGGCGATGAACGACGGGCCGGAGGCCAGACCGACGGTGTAGATGAACAGACCGAGTCCAAGGGTCGGCACGATCGTCGGCACGTTGGCCAGGTCGGCGTCGACCGCCGAGAACGCGAGCCCGACGAACAACGCCGCCGCAGGTCCGAGACCGACGCCGCGGACCCGCACCCGGCCGAGTGCGCCGCCGAGCCCGACGACGAGGAAGAGCACCAGCAGCGGGTTGTCGGCGAGCACACGCATCGAGTTCCGGTCTAGCTCACGCCGGAGACCGGCCGGAACGGACCTTCGTCACGACGGACGCGATCCGTCGGCCGAGATCAGCCGGTGAGCTTGGATTTCACGAGCGCGGCGATGCGGGCACCGTCGGCGCTCGCCCCTGCTCGCTCGCGCACCGCCTTGATGACCATGCCCATCGCACGGCCACCCTCGGCGCCCGCCGCAGCGGCGGCTGCGACCTCGGCGTCGACGATCGCCTCGAGTTCGTCGTCACTCATCGCCGCCGGCAGATACCGCTCGATCACCTCGAGCTCGGCACGCTCCTTGGCGGCGAGCTCGGAGCGACCGGCCTCGTCGTAGACCGACGCCGACTCCGCACGCTTCTTGGCTTCGGACTGCAGCACGGCGACGACGTCGTCGTCGGAGAGTGCCGTCGCCGTGTCGCCCGCGACCTCGGCGTTGCTGATCGCGCTCCGCAGCATGCGGATCGTCGACAGCGACACCTCGTCGCGCGCCTTCATCGCCGCCGTGAGGTCGGACTGCAGACGCTCCTTGACCGTGGGCGTGCTCGTGGGGTCGGTACTCATGGGCTCCATCATGCCGTCCGGCGTGCGCATCGACGCACCGGGTTCGACCGGACACTCAAGACGCGTGGCCGCGACGCCGATGACCAGGGCATGAGCCACCCGGCCGACGAACACTCCGACCTGTCCGCACCAGCGCTGCCCGCACCCGGCGTCGCCTCGACGATGACGGCACCGCAGCCGGGGACGGCCTCGCCGTCGCTGCCGGCACCCGGTACGCCGTCGCACACACTCGACGGTGACGCACCCCGCCTCGGTTCGTCGACGCCGACGGTCGCCGCTGCTCCCCCGGCCGAGGCCGCGCCGACCCCTGCGGCTCCCGAGATCCCGGCCGGACTCGATCTGCCGTCACTGCCCTCGCTGCCGACGGCGGCACCGGTCCTGACCTCGCCCACCGGCATCCCGTCGCCGGACGACGCCCCGGTGCTCGCCGCGGCCACGCCGACGGTGCCGACCGGCGACAGCACCAACAACACCGGCGACACGTCCACCGACGAGACCGATCAGGACGACGACGCAGCGACGTCGAACGAACCGGTGCATCCGATGGCTCACCTGATGCCGGAGAAGGCCGCGCCGAGCGAAGCCTCGATGAAGGCCGCTGCGATCCGTGCCGCCAAGAAGAAGAAGGCGAAGAAGATCAAGCTCGGCGTCGCCGCCGGGTTCCTCGTCGTCACCGTCGTCGTCGGTCCGCCCCTGTGGAGCTGGCTCACCAACGCGATCAACGAGTCGGGCAGCGTCTCGACCGACGAGCCGGCCGGCTGACCGGCGACTCGCTCAGTCGTATTTCGCGCCCCGCGCGTTGCGCCGGTCGACGCGCACCTCGATCTTGTCGACCTCGACGCCCGAGGTCGCGCGCAGCCGCTCGACGATCGTCGGGGTCAGGAACTTGACCTGCGTCGCCCACGCCGGCTCGTCGACCTCGACGAGCAGGACGCCGGCGTCGAGTTTGACCGGCCGGACGTGGTCGGCGACCTGCTGACCGACGGCGTCGACCCACCGACCGAACACCCCGCTCACCGCCTGCCGGCTCGGCCCGCGCAGCGACTTCACCACGCCGTCGAGCGACTGGGAGATCGGCACGGGCTCGTTCATCGTCCCGACGCTAACCGGTGGGTGTGACGACGTCCTCGCGCACGACGCCGGCATGGTCACCCGCCCCGGTGACAGCGGCACAGCCACGTGCGGCCACAGCCGGATCAGGTCGGACCCGATCGAGTGATCTCGGTCGGTGTGTTCAGTCGAGGAGTTCGACGTACCCGGTCACGTCGACGATCAGATCCGTCGGCGTCGACGTGAACAAACACACCGAACCCGAACCCGACAACTTCGCGATCACCTCATTCGGATTGTTCGCATCCAAGAAGTTCAACGACGACGCCACCGGCTTCTCACCACACGGATACACCGTCACATGACCATTCCCCGACGGACGCACCGCACCCACGTTCAACACCGCCGCATCCACACCCGACGACGGCACACCACCACGACCCACCACCGGCAACACATACACATCACCAGCCGGACGAACCCCAACACCCTCATGGGCACCATCCACCGTCGACAACCCAACACCATCACGCGTCTCCAACAACCGAGCCGGCGTCAACGAGACGAGGAACGGAACCGGGTCGGGTTCGGACGACGTCGGGGTCACGGCGGTCGACGGTGCCGACCAGGCGCCGGTCCCCACGCCGTTCGTGGCTCGTACCCGGAACGTGTACGGCGTCCCGTTCGTCAGGCCCGACACGACGCAGGTGAGCGCACCGCCCGTCGTGCAGGACGCACCTCCCGGTGACGCCGACACGACATAACCCGTGATCGACGAACCGCCGTCGTCGGCGGGGGCGGTCCACGACACGGCGACCGTGCCGTCGCCGGGGACGCCGGACGGCGCCGCGGGTGCCGCCGGGACGTCGGGGCCCGTGTCCGCGATCACGACCGACGCCGACGCCTGATCGCATCGGTCGGTCACGTCGCACACCTCCACCACGACGTCGAAGATCCCCGCTGCCGCGTACGTGTGCGACGGCTGCGCGACGCCGACCGTGCGACACGCGAGCTGCACGCCCGGAGCCTCGTCGGCGTCTTCGCATCCTTGGCCGACCGACATCTCGAGTGGGCCGACACCCGATCCGTCACCCCAGTCGATCGTCGCCGTGTGACCGTCGTCCTGGTCGAGATCGGTGAACCCGACCAACACGTCGACCGGCTCGTCGACGTCGCCCTCGGCGTCGTCCGCGTCGGCCTCGGGTGCGTACTCGGTCGCGTCGATCGTGATCTCCCGGTCGTCGCAACCGGTGGCGCCGTGCTGGTCGGTGACGCACAACTCGACCGTGTACGAGCCCGACGACGCATAGGTGTGCGAACCACTCACCACGCCACCACCGCGTTCGCCGGCGATCAGTCCGGCCTCGACGGAGCCGTCGCCCCAGTCGATCGTCGCCGTGTGGGTGTCGGCCGAGCCGGGGTCCTGGAACCCCATGTCGTCGAGGTCGACGGCGGCGTCGGCTGCCAGGTCACGCCCGGCGTGCACCTGTGGTGCGGCGTTCGTGACGACCGCTCGGAACTGGCCACAGTTCGAGAAGCCGCGCTGATCGGTGACGCACACCTCGCCGACGAACTCACCGGCCTCGTCGTACACGTGGTCGGCGGCGATCGAGAACTCGCCGGCGACGCCGCCCGGCGCCACGACACCTTCGGCGCTGTTGGTGCCGTCACCCCAGTGCACCACCGCCGTGTGCTCGTCGTGGGCGCCGTCGATCATCGACATGACGATGCCGTCCGGGTCGACGGGGTCACCGGTGATCGGATCGGTGCGCCAGAACTCGCCCCCCTTTCCCTGCTCGAACTGGAACGTCGGCGCGGTCGTCGAGATCGACACCTCGAGCGAGTTCTGCGACGAGTAGAAGAAGGCGACGTCCGACGGTGGGAAGGGGTCCTCGCCCTGGGGCTTGTCGTACTGGAACTGTTCGACCCCGTCGATCCAGACGGTGAACGAGTACGGCTGGTAGTCGACCTCGACGAGGTACGGGTCGGGATTGCGTCCGTTCTGCGACGCGTCCCAGCTTCGCGGCTCCCATTGGTCGGCACCGACGAGGACGTCGGGGTCGGCACCGGTCGGCACCGCCGCGAACGGTGGCACCCCGTTCGGGCTGTCGTCGCAACCGGGGTCCTGTGGACCCTCACCCTCGGCCGCGTCGTCGGACGGGTCGTACGGCTCGGCGAGGTCGATCAGCTTGCTCATCTCCCACCAGATCGGCTCACCGACGAAGTGGAATGCCGTCAGCGGATCGGGGTGGAATCGCGAGCTGAGGTCCTCGTCGTCGTTGCACGGATAGTTGGTCAGGGTCTGGGAGTCGTTCGACCATCGGACACCGTGGAACTCGCTGTTCGGCGCGGCCTGGACGTGGGTGGCGAGTGTGTCGTGCGGTTCGGTGTCGTCGTCGGGATCGAAGCCGAACAGCAGGCCGACGGTGTCGTCGTCACCGGTCGCGAGGACCGAGAAGATCATCGACACTCGTCCGTAGCCGTCGATGCCGAGTTCGTCACCGGTGTCGGCGATGACGTACTCCGACGGGTTGCCGACGGAACGAACGGCGTGGCCGTGCGGGTCGACCGGCGCCCAGTCGCCGACGGGCGACACGCTGACACCACGGCCGAGCAGTCGGTACACGTCGACGTCGCGGAGATCGTCGGCGTTCACCAGCGGTCGGTCGGGGTGGACATCGACCCGCTTCCCGGTGTTGCAGAACGTGGCGTTCTGGGGGTCGGACGGGTCGCCGAGCCGGCGTCCGCACACCGACACGGTCTGGCTCTCGACGGGGTGTTCGTAGATGTGGGACACGATGTCGATGTCGGTCTCGTCCTCGGGGGTGTTCGTGTCCTGGGCGACGGTGAAGGTGTCGACCGCCTCACCCCAGTCGACGGTGAACTCGAACACGTCGCCGGTGTTGCGACGTCCGTGTGTCCAGTTGACGACGTCGAGTTCGACCTGTGTGCCGACGGTGACGCGCGTGCCCGGAGCCGCGACGCCCGGGATCGAGATCGTCGCCGGGACCGGCTCGTCGATCTGCCCGTTGCAGTTGTCGTCGACACCGTTGCCGGTCACCTCGGATCGGTTGGGGTTGATCTGCTGGCCGAGCACGCCCAGATGCGTGGCGTCGTGACAGTCGGGTCCGGGAGCCGCCATGTAGCCGTCGTTGTCGGCGTCGGCGGTGCGGGTCTCGATCAGGTACAGGCGCCGGGTCGCCGCCTGACCGTCGGAGACGACGACCTCGACCGCGTGGGTCACGAGACGATCGCTCGGCGTCGGGTAGTCGAACGTGGCGCCGGTCCCGGCTTCGACACCGTCGACGAACCAGGTGTACGTGAGCGAGTCACCATCGGGGTCGGAAGCCGCCGGATCGAAGCTGGCGGTGTCGCCCGGGGCGCCGACGAACGACGTCGGCGTATCGTCGACATCGGGCGGACGGTTGCCGCCCGATTCGACCATGAACAGTTCGGTCGTGACGCCGGCTTCCTTGAGGAAGCTGTACTGGGCGCTCACGAACAGCGGGGCCGCCACCATGGCGTCCCCGGGCACCGTCCAGGTCACGGCGTCACCGGTCGCGTCGTCGAACTCACCGTCTCCGTCGAGGTCCCACTCGACGACCGAACCGGCCGGGACCACAGCGCTCAAGGCCACGTCGTCACCGGCACGCACGGCACCCGTCGCCGTGATCGTGATCGGTGAGTCGTCGACGTTGCCGTACGTCGGTGCGTCGGCGGCGAGCTCGGCGATCATCGGATCGAACTGCGCGACGAGACCGGGGAAGCTGTCGGCGAACTCGTGGAGGCTGTCGGTCGCCGCCTCGATCGGCGCCTGCCAGTCGGCCGTGCCGCCGGGGCGCTCGGAGCTGTGGACCTGGTCGAGCCAGTAGTCGAGCGTCGGGCGGGCCGCCGCCGGGTCGATCCCGGTGTTGAGCACGTCGGGCTGCAGCTCGTAGGTGTAGGTGCTGTTCGCGTTCAGCGACTCGGCCGCCGTCTGGAGGCGGAGCATGAAGATCGCGTGCTGGTAGTCCTGCGACGGCGGTCCGTCCTGGTGCTGGGCCTGGATCGCCCCGAGCAGCCTCGCCTCGGCGGCGTCGAGGTCGTCGAGCAGCTCGGTGTACAGCGTCGTCAACGCTTCGACCCGCTCGGCGTGGCGAATCGCCCATTGCCCGTCGCCTCGCAGATCGGCGCCCTGGTAACGCTCGACGGCGTCGAGGATCGCGCCCGAGAGCCCCGACAATGCGTCGAGGACCGACGCGTACGCCATCGTGGCGGCGCCGTACTCGTCGGTGCGGTCCTCGAAGCTCGCCCCCGCCACGACGGGCACGGCGTGCCGGCGGAAGTCGGTCTGGGGCGGGTCGGCCGCCAGGCCCTTGGCCCGCTTCTCGAACTGGGTGAACATGGTCTTCAGGATCAGCTCGCCCTCCTTGAGGGTCGGCTCCTTGACCTTCGACAGCACCTCGGTGAGCACCATCGTCACCATCGCCTCGGGCGACACGGCTGCGGCTGCGAGCTTCAACGTCTTCTGTGCCTTGTCGAGCGCCTCTTTGAACTTCAGCAACTGCTTCACGCCGTGCAGACTCGTCGCGAGACGACCGGCCCTCGACTTCGCCGTGAGGAACGACGAAGCGCCGGTCGACAGGGCGGGCACGTCCTGGTCGAGATCGACCCAGAAGGCGTCGTCGATGTACGAGTCCTCACCCGTGTCGAACACGCCGTTCTGGCACTCGTCGACGACCAGCGCGTAGACGCCGGCGCCGATCTTGCCGCTCGGGAACGTGACCCCGAGTGGTTCGTACACGAACGACCCGCCGAGCGACCCGATGACCGTGTTGGGTTGGCCGTTCAGATCACTGAGCGTCTCGCCGTTGCTCGGCTGCTGGCCGGCCGGAACCATGTAGACGTCGGCGAAGGGTTGCAGGTAGTCCTCGACGCCCTTCTTCGAGCGCTTCCCCGACAGCACCGGATGCGCCTCGCACGCACCGACCACCTCGCGACCGACCGACACCTTGCCGCCCACGTAGTTGATGTTGCCGGCCACGATCTCGACCAGTTCGTTGGGTCCGTAGACCGCCGTCGCGCCCGGCCCGCTCATCAAGATGTTGACCGTGTTGAGCGCCTGCGGTGTCACCCGCGACGGCTCGACCGCCGGCGGCGGCGCCGCGTCGACCGACGCCGGCGCGATCGAGGTGGTGATCGCGATCGCGACCGCCCCTGCCAGGGAGAACCGTGTTGTAACCCGCACGACGTCGAGTCTGATCCCAGCCGGTAACAGCGGGGTAACAGGGAGCCCGGCCGCCCCGCTCCGAGTCAGGCGACGATCGCGCCGGATGCGATCTCGATGATGCGTTCGGGTTCGGCGGCCGGCGGCAGCGGCGACGCGGTGGTGATCACGATCTGGCCGGGTGGCAGGTTCGCGAGCAGGGCGGTCGCCCGGTCGGGGTCGAGCTCGGACAGCACGTCGTCGAGCACCAGGACCGGGGTCGACTCGGTGCGTTCGGCGACGAGCCGGTGGGCGGCGAGACGCATCGCGAGCGCAAGTGTTCGCTGTTCTCCCTGGCTGGCGTGGGTGCGGGCCGGCAGACCGTTGAGCCCGATCTCGACCTCGTCACGGTGCGGACCGACGGTCGACACGCCGCGACGGACGTCGTCGTCGCGCGACGCTGCGAGTGCGGCGCCGAGTCCGCTGTTGCGCCACGCCGGTTCGTACACGAGCTCGACCGGGGCGGCGGTGCCGGCGAGTTGTTCGTACGCCTCGGCCACCATCGGCTGACAGCGGGCGACGAGGGTCGCTCGTGCGTAGCCGAGCTGCTCGCCCAGTTCGGCGAAACGCGCGTCCCACACGTCGAGGGTGACCGCGGCCTCGTCGGTCAGGCGGCCGCCCGACTGCTTGAGCAAGGTGTTGCGTTGCCGGACGACCTTGTCGAGTTCGAGGCGCAACGGGTCGTAGCTGGTGCGGAGCGCGACGAGGGCATCGTCGAGGAAGCGGCGGCGATCGCCGGGGCCGCCCTTGACGACCACGAGGTCGTCCGGCGCGAACACGGTCACCCGCATCACGCCGAGCAGGTCACGGGTGCGCTGCAGCTTCTGGCGGTTGACCTGGACGCGGTTGCGACCGGTGCGCGGCAACTCGGCCTCGATCAGGATCTCGCGGCCGTCGTCCTCGCGCAGGGTGGCCCGCAGGATCGCCGCCTCGGCCCCCGAACGCAGGAGGGCGTCTGCCGGCGCACCACGGAAGCTCGTGAGCGTGGCCAGGAACGCCAACGCCTCGGCCAGGTTGGTCTTGCCCTGGCCGTTCTTGCCGACGACGGCGGTGACGCCCGCGGTGAGATCGAACGCCGCGGACTCGTAGTTCCGGAAGTCGGTGAGTTCGAGCCGCTCGACGATCATCGTGGGCTCGACGCTAACGCTCCCCCGGCCCACCGACGTCGGTCCGCCGCCGATCCCCTACTCGCTCGTGAGGGATTCGCCGGATGTCGTCGAACGGCCGAATCGTTCACGGTGGGTCGCATGACCGAGCTGCCGCCCCCGAACCCGTTCCCGGCCCCGTCCGCTTCCGATCGGGTCGACGTGTCAGCCGGACGTCGGATCGCGCACCCGGTGGCGTTGTTCGGCGTCGCGGCGGGAGGTGGCGTGCTCGCCGCCGGGGCGGTCGGCGGTGGCGTGGGTTGGGTCGTCGCGGCGATCACCAATGCCGACTGTGCTCCGCACGACGGCTGGTGCAGTCTCGGCGGATTGATCGTCGGCTTGCTCGCCGGTGCCGTGGCCGCCGTCGTCGCCTACGTGGTGACGGGCGTCGTCGTGATCACGCGGTGCAGGCCGAGCGGCAGCCGCGCCGCACACGTCGCCGCCCACCTGGCGGCACCGGTCGTCGTTCCGTCGGTCGTCGGGTTGCTCCTGTCGCTGGTCTGACGTCGCGACACCGATCGAGCCTCGTGCTACCGTTTCGTCCGGCGGCTCGTCACGCCACACCTGCGCCCGGTGCCCACGCCACCGGTGCCGAGCAGGCAAAGGGGACTTCGAGTGCTCGACGTGGACATCGGATCGATCCGACCGGATGTGCCCGGACACGTGATCGACGAGCGTGGGTCGTCGTTCGCGCGTCGGCGAGGCACGGAAAGACGGTTGCGATGACCAAGCAGGAATCCTTCAAGCAGCGGGTGCGCGCCCGCATGGCGACGACCGGGGAACGGTACGCCGCGGCACGACGAGTGCTGCTCGAGCAAGCGGAGCGTCGAGGGGGGCGGACCTGGCACGCCGAACCCGAGATGCCCGACGACTCGGTGCGCGAAGCGACCGGTCGCGGCTGGGACGAGTGGTGCGACGTGATCGAGGCCTGGCCCGGCCACGTCGACGGCCACGCGGCGGTCGCCGCCTGGGTGTACGAGCAGAACGACATCACGCACTGGTGGGCGCAGGGCGTCACGGTCGGGTGGGAACGCATCACCGGACGCCGCCTCCCGAATCAGATGTCGGACGGCACGTTCACCGCCGGCAAGACGAAGACCGTTCGGGTCGACGCACAGGAGTTGCGGGCAGCGCTGCTCGACGACGACGAGCGAGCCGACCTGTTCCCCGGTCACGAGACGACATTGCGGTCGAAGCCGACGTCGAAGTCGTTGCGCATCGCCTTCGAGGAGGGCACCGCGCTGTTCACCTTGACGCCGAAGCCCGACGGTCGCACGACCGTGAACGTCAGCCACGAACGCCTCCCCGACCTGGACGCCGTCAACACATGGAAGTTCCACTGGACCGACTGGCTCGACGCCCTCACCTGACCCCCGACACACCTCGACGTCGTGACCCTGCAGAGCGCAACCCCAGAACGTCCCGCCCTGCAACGGTGAACGGTGCCGACGACGACCGGCGCTCACGCCCCTCACCG
>JBPEWX010000662.1:0-5534 GCA_052032235.1 Ilumatobacter sp.
TCGAGCGTTTCCGCGAGCGGGGGATCCGTCTCCCGACCTTCGCCCAGCTCGCCGACCCCTCGACGTTCTCGCACGACGAGCGCGTCGGCGACGCCGACCCCCAGGGCCCCGACGCCCGCAACCTATGGCGGGTCCACTGGTACAACGACCTCGCCGGCGCCCGCGTCTCGGTGCCCGACCACGTGGTCCTGCCGACCGAGCTGACCGGCGTCGAGAGCCCGATCATCGTCGCCTTCGGCGACCGGTTCCCGATGATCACGGCGCACAAGGTGCTCGCCGCCTACGCGTGCCTCGCGCCTCGTGTCGTCACCGGCCAGTTCGATCCCACCCGCCACCGTGCGATCTGGCCGTCGACCGGCAACTACGCCCGTGGCGGCATCGCCATCAGCCGCATCATGGCGAGTCGCGGTGTGGCGATCCTGCCCGAGGGCATGAGCCAGGAGCGCTTCGACTGGCTGAACCGGTGGTGCGAGAACCCCGACGAGGACGTCATCCGCACGTACGGCACCGAGTCGAACGTGAAGGAGATCTACGACGCCTGCAACGAGCTCGCCAAGGATCCCGGCAACTTCATCCTCAACCAGTTCTCCGAGTTCGGGAACCACCTCGGCCACTACACGGTCACCGGCCGTGCGCTCGGCCACGTGTTCGAGACCGTGCGTGACGCCAGCGGACGCGACCTGCGCCTCGCAGCGTTCACCTCCGCGACCGGGTCGGCCGGCACCATCGCCGCCGGCGACCGCCTGAAGGACGACTACGGCAGCAAGATCGTCGCCGTCGAGGCGCTCGAGTGCCCGACGATGCTCGAGAACGGCTACGGCGAGCACAACATCCAGGGCATCGGCGACAAGCACATCCCGCTGATCCACAACGTGATGAACACCGACGTCGTGTGCGCGATCAGCGACGTCGCGACCGACGAACTCGACGTCGTCTGGAACACCGACGCAGGTCGGGAATACCTGTCGCGCAAGGGCATCGACGACGACCTGATCGCCGCCATGGCGCACTTCGGGTTCTCGGCGACGTGCAACGTGCTCGCCGCCATCAAGACGGCCAAGCTGCTCGACCTCGGTCCCGACGACGCGATCGTCACCGTCGCCACCGACGGCGGCGCCATGTATCCGAGCGAGCGGGCGAAGACGATGGCGACCCGGTACCGGGGCGAGTTCAGCCACACCGACGCCGCCGAGGCGTTCGGTCAGCACCTCGCCAGCGCCTCGACCGACCACATGATCGACATGTCGGAGGCCGACCGTCGACGGATCTTCCAGCTCGGCTACTACACGTGGGTCGAGCAGCAGGGCACCCCGTTCGAACTGTTCGAGGAACGCCGCCACCAGTCGTTCTGGCAGGGACTGCGCCGCTACGTCGGCGTCTGGGACGAGATGATCGACTCGTTCAACGACCGCCTCGGCTGACGTGCGCTGGCGCCGCCGTCTCCGCAGCCGGGCCGAGATCGGCCTCGACTGGTGGACCGCGATCGCGTTCATGGTCGGCGCGACGCTGTTCGCGCTCGGCTCGTTCCCGCTCTACGCCCAACTCGTCGCGTCGTCGTTCGTCGGCACGACGTTCTTCGTCGGGTCGATCTTCTTCACCGCGGCCGGGCTGATGCAACTCGTCGCCACCGTTCGCGGCGGTGTCGCAGTCGAACCGCCCGGCATGCGCGTCGCCGGTCGGGGGCCGCTGTTCTGGGCGGCCGCCATCCAATTCGTCGGCACGCTGCTGTTCAACATCAGCACGTTCGAGGCGATGCGCGACGGGCTCTCGGTCGCCCAGACCAATCGGCTCGTGTGGGCGCCCGACATGTTCGGCTCGGTGGCGTTCCTGCTCGCCGGGTGGTTCGGCTGGACCGCGGTGTGTGGCACGTCCTGGCGGATCGACCGCGACGACACCGACTGGTGGATGGCGGCGCTGAACGGCGTCGGCGCGGTCGTGTTCATGATCTCGGGCATCGCGTCGCTGACGTTGCCCGAGACGGGAGCGCTCCTGAGCCTCACGCTCGTCAACCTCGGCACCTTCGTCGGCGCCGTGTGCTTCTTCGCCGCTGCCTTCTTGATGCTGCCCGAAGCCGACCGAAGCCGCATCGAGCACGGCGGCGACGTCAGCCCTGCCAGGCGCCCTGCACGTTGACGTTCAGGTTGATCCGGCCCGTGTCGTAGGTGACGCCGGTGACGCCGTCGAGGCCGAGCCAACCGATCAGCGCGTCCATGTCCGCGACCCGCAGTCGGGCGCAGCCCTTGCTCGCCGGGGAACGCGGCACGTTGTTGGCGCCGTGGATCGCCTGGCCGCCGTCGAAGTACAGCGGCTTGTACATGTTGCCGTTGAGCGGATTGTCCTCGGCCGCCGGATAACTCGTGCTGTCGTGCCAGCCGCCGTTGTCGCTCGCCGAGTCGTACTTGAAGACCCTGCTGCGGTTCTGAGCGCGGGTGTCGAACTCGGCGGTGCCGGTCGAGGTCGGGAACACGAACTGCAGCCGTTCGGTGCCCTCGCCCACGAACATGATCTGGCACGTCTCGTCGATCAGCACCCAGCGCTCGGCCAGCAACGCCGAGGTGAACGGCGTCGGCAGGGTCTCGGTCGACATGAGGAGCTGTTCCTCCTCGCTGCCGGCGACCATGTCGGCCGTCGAGACGGGGAGGCCCGCCGCCAGACGGAACGCACACAGACGCTGCCGCGTCACCGGACCGGAGACCCCGTCGACGAGCAACTCGCGGATGCCGTAGCCCGCGAACAGCTCGTTCAGCTTGGCCTGCTGCACCTCGACTTCGCGTCGGACGAGCACGGCGTTGCGTTCGGTCCGAGTGGAGCCGTCGATGTCGTTCAAGCCGTTGTCGACGCAGACGTCGAGCAACTGCTCCGGTTCGAGCACGTCGGTCTCGAGTCCGTTCTCCGCCATGACCGTGTCGGCGTCGACGGTGTCGTCGTCGAACCGGTCGACGATCTCGAGCAGCCCTTCGCCCGGCGCGACCCGAACGACGCAGGCGGGGTCGTACACGTCGAGTGGGGGCAGCGTGGTCGTGGTCGTGGTGGACGTGGTGCTGGTCGTACTGGTCGTGGTCGTCGTGGCCGGCACCGTCGTGGTGGAGGCCGGGGTGGTGGTCGTCGTGGCGGGCTCGGTCGACGTGGACGTCGTCTCGGATCGGCCCGTCGTGGTCGGCGAGTCGCCATCGCCGCCCGCGGCGTCGAGCGTGCCGTCGGCGACCGGATCGACGTCGGCGCCGTCGGACGAGGGGAGCGTCGCCGAACAGCCGGCGAGCACGATCGCGGCGATGCCGACGGTGGCGAGACGGCGTGTGGTCATACCCCCTCGACGGTAGTGGTGCGACCGTCCGCCGTGACCGCGCCCCGCTGTGACGTTCTCCTCAGGAGACGCGCCGGACGGCTCGCTACGGTGTTCGTGATGCGGGTGATGCCGAACTCGGCCGACGAACGGTCCACGAACGACACAGCACGGCGGCGCCCGTGATCGCCGGCTGGCGCTGCGCGGTCTGCTCGACGACGGTCGACATCGCCGAACCGTTCACGTGGCGCTGCCCGCGAGCGACGTCGTCCGACCCGTACCACGTGCTCCGACTCCTCGAGGTCGATGCGTCGGCGGTGCCCGACGACGAAGGCATCGACCTCGCCGACGACAACCCGTTCGTCCGCTATGGGCCCCGACTCGCCTGGTGGGCGTTCGCGCGGGCCAACGGCATGACGGTCGACGCATGCCTCGCCCTCACGAACGAGGTCGCAGGTGACTTCCGCGTCACGCCGTTCGAGCGGTCCGAGTCGCTGACCGCCGAGATCGGCACCGGTGTCTGGGTGAAGGACGAGACCGGCAACGTGGCCGGCTCGCACAAGGCGCGTCACCTCGCGTCGATCCTGTTGCACCTCCGAACGGCCGAGCGTCTCCGGAAGACGAAGAACCGCCAGCCGTTGGCGATCGCGTCGTGCGGGAACGCGGCGCTGGCCGCGGCGACCCTGGCCGCGAACGTCGACTGGCCGCTCGACGTCTACGTGCCCACCTGGATGGACGACTCGTTCGGACGTCGGCTCGACGACCTGGGCGCTCGGATCCATCGGTGCGAGCGTCGCCCGGACGATCCGCCCGGGGACCCGGCCATGCTCCGGTTCCGCGAGGCCCGCGACCGGGGCGCCATCCCGTTCACGGTGCAGGGACCGGAGAACGCCTACTGCCTCGACGGGGGTCGGACCATCGGCTGGGAGATCGCCGATCAGGCGGCCGATGCCGACGTGGTGCTCGATCGGGTCGTGGTGCAGGTCGGCGGCGGGGCGTTCGCGGCGTGTGTCGGCGACGGCCTCGGGCGTTCGGTGCGGCTCGACACGGTGCAGGCCGAGGGTTGTGCGCCACTGGCCGCGGCGTGGGAGCGGGCGACGGCGATCGATCAGCCGCGCCGCTACTGGGCACAGGTGATGCGGCCCTGGCCCGAGCCCCGGTCGATCGCCGACGGGATCTTGGACGACGAGACCTACGACTGGATCGCCGACTTCGACGCCATGGTCGAATCGAGCGGCCGTCCGATCGTGGCCTCGGAGGCCGACATCGAACGGGCCCACCGCATGGCGGGTGAGGCGGGCTACCGGGTCAGCCCGACCGGGTCGGCCGGCTTGGCCGGCGTCCTGACGATCGCCGACGACCTCCACGTGCACGAACACGTCGCGGTCGTCATGTCGGGCGTCGCCCGCTGACCCGGCTTCACGCGTCGCCCGTTTCGTCACGGTCACGGCGGTGATGGCACGCTGACGTCCATGACCCACTCGGACGTCGTCGGATTCGACCCGATCGCCATCGAACGCTGGCTGCCGACCGCCACGGACGTCACCGGTCCGTTCACCTGGACACGACTGCCGGGCGGCCACTCGAACCTCACCTACCTGATCACCTCGGCGGACGGTCGTGAACTGGTCATCCGGCGACCACCGCAAGGCGAACTGCTGCCCAAGGCCCACGACATGTGGCGCGAGTACCGGATCATCGACGGGTTGTGGTCGACGTCGGTGCCGGTCGCCGAACCGATCGCCTACGTCGACGACCGCGACCTGTGCGAGGTCCACTTCTACGTGATGGGCAAGGTCGACGGGGCGGCGCTGTACTCCGGCGCCGAGGTGCGCGACTGGCTGCCGGAACCGGCGCGCCGACGGGCGGGAGAGTCGTTCATCGACACGTTGGCCGCGCTGCACTCGATCGAGCCGGCCGACGTCGGGCTCGCCGAGCTCGGCCGGCCCGACGGCTACGTCGCTCGGCAGCTCAAGACCTGGTACGGCTCGTGGACGGCGTCGGTCCCGTTCGCGGAGCACGACGACCGGCGCGCGCACGAGTTGCACGAGCTGTTCAATGCGAACCTGCCGGAGCAGGGTCCGGCGCGCATCGTTCATGGCGACTTCGGTCCGCACAACTGCATGTTCTCGCCGACCGGCGACGTGACGGCCGTGCTCGACTGGGAGATCGCCACGCTCGGCGACCCGCTGGCCGACTTCGCCTACTCGATCAATGCATGGGTCGAACCCGGTGATGCCGGCGTCTACGG
>JBPEWX010000663.1:0-2209 GCA_052032235.1 Ilumatobacter sp.
CGAACGTGCTGCGGTACCGGCCGGTGTCCCGGGTCGTCGCACGTCACGACGGGACACGTCCCGAAATGCTCGAGCGCTGCCGCGTCGCAGCGGCGGTGACCGGCGTGCCCCTCGTCGAGTCGGACGCTCGTGTCGTCGACGAGTCGACCTTCGTGTCGGCGCTCCGCTCCGACGATCGGGTCCGGCTGCTGGTGCCACCCGACGACGGGTTGCTCCGGTCGCTCGTCGACTCGGGAGTGTGGTTCGACCCCGCCGAGCCGTGCGGGCACGGCCGGGTCGAGCTGGTGAAGTGGGTTCGGGAGCAGGCGGTGTCGCGGACGCTGCACCGTCACGGTCGGCTCCCCGAGGACGACGATGGCTGAACGCACCCACCGGCCCGTCACGGGCGAGCGGTATCGTCGCAGCGTGCTGCGAATGTCGAACCTGTTCCTGCGGACCCTGCGCGACGACCCCTCCGACGCCGAGGTGCCGTCGCACAAGCTGCTCGTGCGCGCCGGCTACATCCGTCGCGCTGCGCCCGGCGGCTTCACGTGGCTGCCGCTCGGCTTCATCGTGCTCCGCAACGTCGAGCGGATCGTCCGCGAAGAGATGGACGCCGCCGGCTTCCAGGAAGTGCACTTCCCGGCGCTCCTGCCGAAGGAGCCCTACGAGGCGACCGGCCGTTGGGTCGAGTACGGGCCCAATCTGTTCCGGCTCCAGGACCGGCACGGCGCCGACCACCTGCTGGCCCCCACCCACGAGGAGATGTTCACCCTGCTCGTGAAGGGCCTGTACGGGTCGTACAAGGATCTGCCGCTGTCGATCTACCAGATCCAGACGAAGTACCGCGACGAGGCCCGCCCCCGTGCCGGGCTGTTGCGCGGCCGCGAGTTCGTCATGAAGGATTCGTACAGCTTCGACGTCGACGACGAGGGCCTGCAGCGCTCGTACGACCGCCATCGCGAGGCGTACATCAAGACGTTCGAGCGGCTGGGTCTGCCGTTCGTGATCGTGTCGGCGATGTCGGGTGCCATGGGTGGCTCGGCGTCGGAGGAGTTCCTGACCCCGCTCGAGGTCGGCGAGGACACGTTCATCCGCTGCACCGAGTGCGACTTCGCCGCCAACACCGAGGCGGTCGAGGTGCCCGCTCCCCCGGCGGTGCCGTTCGACGGGCTTGCCGAGGCGGTCGTGTGCGACACGCCCGGCACGCCGACGATCCAGACGCTCGTCGACTTCTTCAACGGGAGCGACGAGTTGCGCCGCGCCGACCGTGAATGGACCGCTGCCGACACGCTGAAGAACGTGGTCGTCAAGCTCCGCCACCCCGACGGCAGCAGCGAGGTACTGGCGATCGGGGTGCCCGGCGATCGTGAGGTCGACCAGAAGCGGCTCGAGGCGCAGGTCGCCCCGGCCGAGGTCGAGCCGTTCGACGAGGCCGACTTCGCCGCGAACCCGGCGCTGGTGAAGGGCTACATCGGCCCGGGCGTGCTCGGGAGCGAGAGCGCGTCGGGCATCCGCTACCTCCTCGACCCGCGTGTGGTCGACGGTACGCAATGGATCACCGGTGCCGACGAGAACGGCAAGCACGTGATGAACCTGACGGCCGGTCGCGACTTCACCGCCGACGGCGTGATCCAGGCCGCCGAGGTGCTGGACGGTGACGCGTGCCCCAACTGCGGCGGCGACGTCGAGATCGCTCGCGGCATCGAGATGGGCCACATCTTCCAGCTGGGCCGCAAGTACGCCGAGGCGCTCGACCTCAAGGTGCAGGACAAGAGCGGCAAGCAGGTCACGGTGACCATGGGGTCGTACGGCATCGGCGTGTCGCGCGCCGTCGCCGCGCTCGCCGAGACGAACCACGACGACTCGGGCCTCGTCTGGCCGCGCGAGGTCGCGCCGGCCGACGTGCATCTGGTGATCGCCGGCAAGGAAGGTGGCCCGCAGCGTCCGGCCGCGGAGCAGCTGGCCGCCGAGATGGAGGCCGCCGGTGCTCGCGTGCTCTTCGACGACCGCGAAGGCGTGTCGCCCGGCGTCCGGTTCAAGGACGCCGAGCTCATCGGTGTGCCGACCATCGTCGTGTGCGGGCGCGGCATCGACGCCGACGATCCGAGCAAGAGCCTGGTCGAAGTCAAGGACCGCCGCTCCGGCGAACGCGTCGACATGCCCCTCGCCGACGTCGTCCCCCACATCACGACGCTCCTGTAGCACCCGCCGCGGCGCATCACTCAGC
>JBPEWX010000664.1:0-3627 GCA_052032235.1 Ilumatobacter sp.
GCGCCCGCAGCCACGACGGCCACCGTGGAGACGCCGAGGCCGATCGCCACGATGCGGACGTACCAGAAGGGCCGTCCGTCCTCGACCTCGTAGGCGATGTCGAGCGCACGGATCAGCCCGGCGAACGCTCGCGACAACGTGAACAGCGCGACCATCGTCGCGAGCGTCGCGACGCCTGCTCCCGGTCGGGTGAACAGGTCGGAGACCGTGTCGTTGATCGCCGACTCGGCGGTGAACGTGTCGCTCACCAGCCGCTCGATCTCACGCTGCACGTCGTCGGCGACCGACTGGCCGAGGATCGCCTCGAGCGACCCGAGGATGCTGACCAGGGAGAGCGCCGCTGCGGGGATCGACAGGATCGTCCAGAACGTGATGGCAGCCGCGAGGTCGCCGACTCCGTCCTTCCCGTACTCGCGAGCGACGTCCCGGGCCAGTCGCCACACCCATCGAGCGAACGGGAGCGGCTGCCAGGGTGGGGTCGGGGAGCGCAGCGGGTCGGAGTCCATCGGTCATCGACGAGCCTACGAGCGTCGTGGAGCGGCACCGACGCTCGCTACCGTTCACGTCATGCGGCATCACGAGACGGTTCCGGCGCTGGCGACCAACTTCGGCGGTGGCGGCGGATTCGGGTTCGGGTTCAACATGGGTGTGGCCCGAGGGCTGCGTCGTGCGGGCATCGACGTGACCGCCTATCCGATGATCGGCACCTCGGCCGGTTCGCACACGGTCGCCGCGATGCGTCTGGGGCTCGATTTCGACGACTTCGCCGACCAGTGGGCCGACCAGGTCGGGGAGAAGACGGGCAGGCCCTGGAGCGACGGCTATGCGTTCGCCGATCGGATCTACCGTGACCTCCACGATCCCGACGTGTCGGCGGTGGCAGTTCGCGTTCGAGGCTGGAGGCGGGAGGTGCTGAACAGTGCCACCTACGGCATCGACGACATCGTCGCCGCGAGTTCGGCCGCGTTCCCGGTGATCCGTCCGCACAAGATCGACGGTCGGTGGTACGTCGACGGGGGAGCGATCAGCGTCGCCTCGGCCGACCTGACCCCGGCCGCGAAGTTCATGCTGCTCGTGACACCGTTCGCACGTGACGGGCAGGGGATCGCCGGCAAGGCGGGCGACTGGCAGTCGACTCGCGAGATGCGTCGCTGGGTGGATCAGCACGGTGGCGACGTGCTGCACGTGGTGCCGACCGACGAGATGGTGGCGTGCGGCGGCAAACGCGTGCGCGACATCGTCGACATCCGGATCGGTCAGGCCGTGTACCCGCTGGCCGTCGAGTACGGCGAGCACGTCGTGGCCGCCGAGATGCGGTCGATGCGACCGGATCTGTTCCCCTGACGACCACGTCGTCGAGGCCGGCGGCAACCCTCGACATCTGGTCGAGGTGGAGGGTTTGTCACTGTATGCGGCTTTTCGAACTCCCTAGGCGTTCCTGAGTCGGTCTTGATGTACGGCCGGTTCCTTGTGTTCTGCCGGAGTGCACCAGTCGTGCTCCGGAGCGGGTGCGAGCCATGCGCACCACACACCTGGGAGAACACCGATGACCACACCACTGCACCGTTTCGGCCGTCTGGCCGTTGCAGCCGCCGTCGCCATTGCGTCGGTCGCGCTGATCACGGCCGGCGATGCCGCCGCGGAACCGGCGACCACTGCCGGGTTCGACGTCTCGTACGACGATCGAGTCTGGGGCGACTTCATCCTGGCCGGCAACACGCAGGTCCGCTGCGTGACCGCCGGCGACCTCGACGTGAACGACGTCGACGGTGACGGCAACACCACCGAGCCGGTGGGCTCCGCTGTCGGCTTCACGTTCTACGCCGAGTGCCTGAACGACGCCACGCGCGACACCTTCGGCACCCCGCAGGCACCGAACGATCAGCGGTGGATGGTCCATCAGAACGTCGATCCCGGAGCCGGGCTGTTCAACTCGTCGACGGCAACGATCACCGTGCCTCCCGGCGCGACCATCGCGTCCGCCGAACTCGTGTGGCACGGCAACAACGGCGAGGCGAACAGCACCGGTCTCACCCAGCAGACCCAGATCGATCTCATGAACGCCGGCGAGAGCATGGCCGCGTTCGGGGCCGCCGGCGCCGAGCCGTGGCCGTCCTGCCAGGCGAGCTCGAGCGTCATCGACTGGGGTACCTACGGAACGCCGGTCGCCTGGGCGACGGCACCGCTCGTCGCCGCTCGCCAGAACGCGGCCTGGGCCGCCATGGTCGGCCGCGACCGCACCCAGGTGCAGCTGCAGCTGGGTGCCGGAACCGGCTACCAGACGGTCACCTCGACGAGCGGGCAGATCGGTGCCCCGTTCATGAGCGGTCAGCTGTACCAGGAGTCGGCCGACATCACCGACCTGCTCACCGCCGCACTCCCCGGCGACGGCAGCCCGCTCGAGATCACGGTCGGCGACATCTTCACGCCGGAGGGCTTCAACTGCACCGGCGGCTGGTACACGATCATCGTCTGGGAGTATCCGACCCTGAACCCGACGTACGCGCCCGAGCTGCGCCGGGTGCAGATCTGGGACGGCTTCGCCGAGGTGTCGAACGGTGCTTCCGAATCGTTCATGCTGAACGGCTTCCTCGCCGCCCCCGGTTGGGTCGTCGAGCCTCGCGCCGCGTCGGTCGGCTACGAAGGAGACCAGCAGATCGCCGGTGACTCGCTCCTGCTCAACGGTCTCCCGGTGCTCGAGCCCCGTGTGAGCGGCGGCGTCACGACCGACAACTTCTACGCGTCGACGATCGGAGAGTTCACGAACTCGACCATCGGAGACTTCACCCGCTCGAACCCCGAGATCCGTGATGCCGCAGGCATCGACATCAAGACCGTGCCGGTCGCTGCAACCGCCCTCAACTCCGTGCTCGGCGGCCTCCCGGTCACCTTTCAGACCGCCGGTGATCGCTACGCAGCGTCGCTCTTCGTCTTCTCGGCCAAAGAGGCAGTGCTCAGCGGCACCGTCTACCACGACGTCGACGCAGACGGCGTGTTCACGGCCGGCGTGGACACGCCGATCGAGGGCGTGGAGGTGACGTTGACCGGCAACGACGACCTCGGCAACCCGGTGTCGATGAGCGCCACCACCGACGAGAACGGTTTCTACGTGTTCGTCCAAGTGCCGGCGTCCGACCTGACCGGATACACCCTGACCGAGACGCAGCCCGCGAACTACCTCGAAGGCGACGCGTCCGCCGGGACCCTCGGTGGCGTGGTCGACTCGACCAACGAGATCTCGGGTCTCGTGTACGACCCCATCGTCGGCGCATCGGGCTACGACTTCGGTGAGATCGTGCCCGCCTCGATTGCCGGCTCCGTCGTCGACGACAGCGGCAACGGCATCGCCGGCGT
Organism: Ilumatobacter sp.; assembly: GCA_052032235.1. GTDB lineage: Bacteria > Actinomycetota > Acidimicrobiia > Acidimicrobiales > Ilumatobacteraceae > Ilumatobacter. The sequence goes on from JBPEWX010000664.1 coordinate 3,355, forward strand.
CGACATCACGCTGACCGGCATCGACCACGACGGGAGCCCGGTCCTCGTCGTCGTGCAGACCGATGCGAACGGCGATTATCTCTTCGACGGTCTGCTCCCCGGCACCTACGTCGTCACCGAGACGCAACCGCTCGGCTACGGCGACGGGGTCGAGACTGCCGGTTCGACCGGTGGTGACATCTCGACGAACGACGTCATCGCTGCGATCGTCGTCGATCAGGGCGACGCTTCGACCGGCAACGACTTCGCCGAGACGACCGGATCGGTGTCCGG